>NZ_DASTAT010000072.1 GCF_035712445.1 Oligoflexus sp.
CCAGCGCCTGATACGCGCCGATCAGCAATTGTTGCCCCGTCTGTCCCCGGGCATAGAACGTACGGGAAACCTGGGCACCGCCGAACGATCGATTTGCGAGAGTGCCGCCGTATTCACGCGCGAAAGGAACACCCTGCGCCACGCACTGGTCGATGATGTTCACGCTGACTTCGGCCAGGCGATAGACGTTGGCTTCACGCGAGCGGAAGTCACCGCCTTTGATGGTGTCATAGAACAGGCGGTGCACCGAATCACCGTCGTTTTTATAGTTTTTCGCAGCGTTGATACCGCCCTGGGCGGCGATACTATGGGCGCGGCGCGGACTGTCCTGATAGCAGTAGCAGGAGACCTGATAGCCCATTTCAGCCAGAGTCGCGGCTGCGGCGGCGCCGGCAAGACCGGAACCGACCACGATCACATGATATTTACGGCGGTTGGCAGGGTTGACCAACTTCATATTAAAGCGGTGGTTGCTCCATTTTTCCGCAAGTGGACCGCTTGGAATTTTAGAATCCAATTTCATCTTTGTGTGCTCCTCGAATTCGTCGCGTTTACCGAATGATTCCAAACAGAACGGCCAATGGGATCGTGGCACCGGCCAGCGTCACAACCCAACCGACCAGAGGCATGAACTTCCGGAAGAAGGGGTTGTATTTGCTATGGTTCAGGCCAACCGACTGAAACATGCTCGAAAGACCGTGACTCAAATGGTAACCGAGCACGAGCATCGCGGCGACATAAGTGATCGAAATGAACGGCTGTTGGAAACCTGCCACGACCATCGTGTAAACGTCGTCCCGGCCCTGGTTGTCGATATAGGGGCCGGCATAGTTGGTGATTCTGAAAGTATAATGAGCGAGATGATAAAGCACGAAGAGAAGAACGATGGTTCCGGTTCGCGCCATGGTCCGCGATGCGTACGAAGCCTTGAAGGTATCTTCGAAGGCGTAAGCGCGCGGCCGAGCGGCTTTGTTCTCTGCGGCAAGGCTATAGGCCGTGATCACGTGCAGAAGGAAGAAAACCAGCAGTCCACCCCGGGCGATCCAGAGCAAACCGTAAGGCAGGTTGCGCAGGCCTACTGCGTACTGATTCATCGCGTCCTGACCAACGTACAGGAGCAGGTTGCCTGCTATGTGACCAACCAGGAAGGCGAACAGGCCTGCGCCCGTCACGGCCATCACATACTTGGCACCTAGTGAGGACTTCATGAGACGAACGATCCAACTCATAGATCTCTCCACGGGAAATTCTGACAATTGCAGATGAGCAAAGGCTCTCTGTCCAGGCAAGCTATGAACTTAACCCGGACTTTCTTATAACAATGCAGAGTTTTTTTCCATGAAAAAGGCCGGAAATGCAGCGGCGCGGGCCCTTGAATCTGGGCCGAGCCTCGCGCCGCCGTATGGCTTTAGGAGTGGGATTCGCTGACAGGGCCAACGCGCACGATGACCTGCTCCTGGGATTCGAGCAGGCGTTTCGCGACATTTTGCACAGCTGCACGATCGACTTCAAGCAGGCGGTTCGCGTAGTTTTCAAAATCGTCGTAGCCAAGACCATAGAGTTCCATGAGCGCCATCGACATCGCCTGGGCATCGCCCCGCTGCATGTCCGACTCATGCCCGCCAATCAGATAGTTACGGGCGCGATCGATCTCGTCCTGACTCACACCGTTTTGACAAATGTCATTCCAGACGTTGCGGATCCCCAGCTCGGCGTCTTTAAGCTTATGCGGCGTACATGCCATATAGGCCCCAAAGATCCCGCGGTGGCAACCGTAGGAATGAAGCGGTGCGACGGAGTAAGCGAGGCTCTGTTCGTCGCGCAGCTTGACAAAGAATCGTCCTCCACTGCCGCCGAGCACGTTGCTCAGGACGTCCAGGGCATAGCGATCCTTGTCATTCCAGCTGAGGCCGAGGGTACCCATCACAAGGTGAACCTGCTCACGGTCCTTATGAAGATTGGTGACCTGAGCCTTCAGCTCGGCTGGCAACGCCTGCACGATATTGGTCGGACGGGCCACGTTTCTATGCAGCGGCTGCAGGAGACGCTCCATCATGCGGGCCATGGGTTCGAAGGGCAGGCGGCCCACCGCGCTGATGATCCAGTGCGAGCGATCGCGGATCGCGTTGTATTCTTCCAAAAGCGCATCGCAGGTAAAGCCGCGCACGACCTCTTCAGAACCCCAGACCGGGCTCGCGTAAGGGTGTTTGCCGTAAACAGCCTGCTGGAAGCGGCGCATGGCAAGAGCGGAAGGGGAATCCTTTTCCGCCTGGATGTTATCGAAGACTTCCATCTGTGCGGTTTGCAGCTGCATATCGGGGAAACGCGGATCCAAAATCGATTCCGCCCAAAGGGGAAGAAGGTCCTCGACCTGCTCGGAAAGACATTGGAATTTTACGCCCAAAGTGTCCTTGCCGGAGAAACCGCCAAGTACTGCGCCCTGACCTTCGAGGCGACGCAGCATATCCGCATAATTATGCGTGGCGGTCGCCGAACCGAGAAGATCGGCCAGGATATGGTACATACCAGCCTGCGCGGGATTCTCGGAGCGCAGACCGCCCGAGCAGACCGCGGTTATATTCATCAGATCGTTGTGATTCTGCTGCTTATAGATGAAGGTGACCTGGGGCGTGAGTTTGGTCACATGGATGGTCGTCGCGGACTTGCCGGTGCCGACGTTATTCGCCTGAGGCGCGCGGAAGCCGGAAAGAAAGGCTTTGCGCACGTCATCCGCCGTATGCTGACTGTCTTTCGGCAGTATACAGGCCATGATGCAGCCATCCTCACGAATCCACCGATGCACAGCCTGCTCGACTTCATAGGTATTCAAACGGTTGATCTGGGCCTCGACCACGTAGTCGTGCAGAAGATCGTGCGGCGTTTGCAGAGCATTGCCCAGGGAACGGGCCTGGCCTGAGACGGTTTCCTCGGCATAGATGCGATCAGCCTTGGCATTGGCGCGGGCGCGTTCCAGTTCTTCGCGGGTCACAGGCTCTTCGTATTTTAAACGAGCGAGTTCCGCGCCCAGCGCAGTCACGCATTCCAAATAGGTTTCAGCGTGCGGCATGGCGCTGAGTTCGAACACGCCGCCGAAACTCGGAGCATAGACGGAAGCGCCGACGACGCTGGTCAGCTGCTGCTCATCGCGTACGCGGCGGTGAAGGCGCGAGGACTCGCCACTGCCGAGGGCGAAGGCGGCCAGATCCAAAGGCAAAAGGTCATCATGCAAAAGCGCAGGCGCGGGAAAGGCGATCTCGATGCGCGGCTGTTCGAAGTCACCTTTGACGATATGAACCTGGGGTTCTTTGATGCTCGGCAGTTTCAAGTTCAGCGTGCGGTCCTTGGCCTTGCCCTGCGCGGCGCCAAAAGCCTTTTGAATATCATTGATAAGACTCTCGGCGTTCACCGCACCCACGGCCACGACCTTCATGTTGTCGGGCTGATACCATTTCTTCATGAAGGCAAAGATCTGTTCACGCGAATAATTCTTGATGGTTTCTTCAAAACCGATAATGGGCTTCGAGGCCGGGGTTCCTTCATAGATGGAACCAAAAACCTTGCGGCCGAGCATATAGCCCGGGCTGTCTTCGTTCCGCTTCAGCTCTTCCAGGATCACTTCCTTCTCACGGGACAGTTCTTCCGGATCGAAGCTGCTATTGAAGATGGAATCTGCAAGGATATCAATGGCTTCTGCCGCATGCGTGGCGGGCAGGGTCAGATAGAAAACAGTGTGTTCGAAGCTCGTGTAGGCGTTCATCTCGCCGCCGAGGAACTCCACGCGCCGGGATATTTCACCGACGGCAAAGCGCTTTGTGCCTTTGAACAGCATATGCTCGATGCAGTGGCTGATCCCTTCTTCACCTTTTTCTTCGTGCAGGGATCCCACACCGATCCAGCACTGCAGGGCAAACATTTTAGAAAATTGGTTCTCCTGGATCACGACATCAATGCCATTCTCCAAACGCTTGCGCAGCATGTAGGCCTCACTTCTGTATTAGATTTTCATCGTCAGAGACAGGTGCAGGGAACTTTGCCAGTCCTTGGCATCATCTTTCTTACTGGTCGCGTAGCTGAATGAAAATTGCTTTTGATAAATTCCGATGCCGGCGCCGGTCACTTCACGGGCATCGCCGCGAATCGTGCGCCCATGGGCCGCGAAGAGCCTGAGGATGTCAAAGGTCTTCACCTGAACTCCACCAAACGCCATGCGTTCGGGTCTATCATCAACTTCCGACGGCGCCAGAGCCAGCCCGTCCACAATCGGATCATTCCATTCAAGGTTCACCGCCCGATCGCGCTGTCTCACTTCACCATGCACGGTCACGGTCTGGGTTTTATCCTCCCAGGCCAGGCCCACGCGAGCCGTCTTCGGAGCCACCTCGGCGATGCGGCGATTGTTGAAATTTTCCAGCGATAGGCCGAGGCGGACCTGAGTCCCGAGCATCGCGATCACACCCGCTCCCAGGGAAATTCCCTTATACACTTCAGGATTTGCCGGGTCGGTGATGGTGTCTTCAGCTTCCACGTAATGGCCCGAGAAACCTATTGCAAAATAATCAGTGGGAATGGAAATGGCCACGGAACCGCGCTTATGCACGGGCGAATCTCCCTCGGCATCGGCACGGTTGCGTTCCTTCAGGTTTTCCGCGAAGCCTGTGTACTCAAAGCCAGCCACATAACGGGATGTGATCCCATCAATGACGGAAACTTTATAGAAGGGGCGGCCTTGAGAGGGCCAGTAATACCCGCCCCCCACATCATAGGAGCGATGCAGGTAAAGCATGGCAGGATTCAGGCGAATGGCGCCCTGATCGCTGACACTCGCCACCCCGGAACCGGCCAGGGCTGCCCCGCTGCCGCTGACGGCTTCGATTTCCTCGGGAAGTGACCAGGCATTGCGATCACTCGTTTCAGCCGCCTGGAGATTGCTGGTCAGAGCCAGACCTTGGAACGCAAGCAAAAGACCGGATACAAGGGGGCTCCGCATGAACATAACTCCTGGCGTAAACGGGCAAGGCTTACTTCTCGGCCTTCGCTGCAGCCACTTTCGGGGTAGCTGTGATGTGGCTCTTTTGAACTTTCAGCGTGGTATTGGGACCCGCTTCCAAAGTTACAAAGGCGTCGGCGATGGCTTTAATACGACCGATGATGCCGCCCGTGGTCACCACTTCGTCGCCGACCTTCAGAGTCGTAAGAAGCGCCTGATGCTCCTTGGCCTTTTTTTGTTGGGGCCGGATCACCAGGAAATACATGATCACAATAAATGCCAGAGGCATGATGAGAATTTCCAAGGTGCTCGGCTGCGCCGGTTTTGCGCCTTGGGCATAAGCAACGTCGATCAGTGAAAACAGCGTCATGATACCTCCCGCACTGTGCTAATCAGAGGCTCCGACTGTACTGGATGCTTCCGGCATTTGCAACGGAGCAACCGAAAGCTCATAAAGCTGGCGGGACTCGATTTTGCAGATTTTGGCGGCATTATTGCTGTTCCAAATCCAAAGCGCCAAAACCAGGGGATTGGCGCCGAAAAAGAGCAAAAGTCCGAGGCCCTCAAGAGCATGGGAAGCATATTCAGGGTGACGCACAAAACGGTAAGGTCCCTGTCTGGTGCGCGGCATGCCGGGAACGAACACGCAGCGATGGCTCCAGAGTCGGCCGAGGCTTCGCATCGACCAGATACGCAGAAGAAGACTGGTCATCAGAAGGGTCAGACCCAGCACAGGGATTGCGGTCCAGCGCAAAAAACCCGGCAAAAGAAAGTGCGAAAGCCAGGCGACCCACGGCAGAGCCTGCTGGATATGATAGTAGCGCTTCATCTGTTCCGGTATCAGCTCCTCGCCGCCGACCACTTTGAGGTAGGCATAATTGTAGCCATGCACACGCCGTTCACCATAGGTCACGAGCGCTGTGGCTATCAAAACGAGTACTGCTGGAAGTTCTGCAGGCAGACTTGCGATGGCGACTGCCACTCCCTGAACCTCACTTAAATTATTGACTGATCACAGCATCCTAACACAATGCTCACAGTAAAATGAAGAAAGTTCCCAGGAATTATGCCATGAAATCCCTAGGTGTTTGACCCGGGCATCGAATCCGAGTATGGATTGCGATCCAACGTCCTCCTGCCGAGAGAAGAACATGGTCGATTTTTCGCAGCTCAATCCTGAACAGCATCAGGCCGTCACCCGCATCCAGGGGCCGGTCATGATTATAGCCGGCGCCGGAACCGGGAAAACCCGCGTTATCACCTACCGGATGGCGTTCATGCTGCATGCGGGCGTGAATCCGACGGAAATCGTCGCGATGACCTTTACCAACAAAGCCGCCCGCGAAATGAAAGAGCGTCTGACCGAACTGGTGGGGCGCAGTGCGAAAGGCATCATCATCGGCACCTTTCACAGTTTCTGTCTGCGCGTGCTTCGGGAGTTTGCGCATGAGGCGGGCCTGGATTCACGTTTTTCCCTGGCAGGGACCTCGGATCAGCTCGACCTTGTGCGAAAAGCGATGGAGGAACGCGGCTGGCAGGGGCTTTATCGGCCCGAAGACCTGCTCGCGCGGATCAGCAATGCGAAGAATGCTCTGCTGCGGCCCCAGGATGTTCTGAGTGCGGATCCTTTGCGGTTTTCGGACAAGGATCCGGCGGTGCTCGCGGCCATCTATGATGTTTATGAACGGCAGCTGAAGCTCAACCGCGTGATTGACTTCGATGATTGTATTTTCAAAACGGCGCTGCTTTTGAAAAACGACAAGGAGCTTTGCGAAAGGCTCCAGGCCCGTTGGCGTTATTTCCTGGTCGATGAGTTTCAGGATACCAACTTCGCCCAGCTTTATGTTTTGGAACTGCTTGCCAAAGAGTCACGCAATATCTGTGTGGTCGGCGATGATGATCAGTCGATCTACAGCTGGCGGGGGGCCCTGGTGGAAACGCTCGATCGCTTCGAGCAGATTTTCCCTGGGACGCTTTTGATTAAATTGGAGCAGAACTACCGCTGCTCGAACGTGATCCTGCACGCGGCGAACACGGTGATCCGCAATAACACGGGCCGAAAGTCCAAGACGCTCTGGAGTTCTTCACAGAATCAGCAGCCCATCACTCTCGCTTCGCATGCGGATGATGTGAATGAAGCGAAGTGGATTGCGAAAAAATGCTTCACGCTCCTCGGCCAGGGGTTTAAACCCAAAGACATCGGCATCCTCTATCGCGCCAATGCCCAGGCCAAGGCTGTGGAGATGGCTCTGCGCGAGATGCAGGTGGCCTATAAAGTCTATGGCGGGACGAGTTTCTTCGAACGCAAGGAAGTGAAGGATTTCCTCTGTTATTTCAGGCTTTCCGTGAATCCAGGCGATCGCCTCGCTTTCTGGCGGATCATCAACACGCCTGTGCGCGGCATCGGTCTCAAAACTTTGGAAAAAATCGAAGAAGCTGCGAAAAAGCATGACAAGAGCCCTCTTGAGGTTTTGAACCTCGGCCTTGTCGAACTCGATAGCCGGGCGCAGAAGGCCACGCAGGAATTCGTGCAGGCGATCCGCAGTCTTCATGATACGCCGCTCGTCGGCGTGGAGGATCTGGAGCTCAGAGGCCAGCGGATCATCAAGGAATTCGGGCTGGAAGATGAGATTCGGCATAAGACCACGCATGAAGGGGCCCGCCGCCGCAAAATCGAGTCGATGAAAAAACTCCCGACCTGGATTCGAACCCTTGCCGAACGCCAGGTCGAGGACCGCGGCCAGCTGCAGCTGCTTGATCTTCTGGATGCGCTCAGTCTTGGTGATAATGAAAAAGAGCAGAAGGGCGGCAACGATAATCACGTTTCGCTCATGACCATCCACGCCTCGAAAGGCCTGGAGTTCCCGGTCGTCTTCCTGTGCGGTGTGGAAGAGGATCAGCTGCCGCACAAAAACAGCGTGAACTCCGATCAAGCGCTGATGGAAGAACGTCGGCTCTTTTACGTTGCGATCACCCGCGCGAAAATAAGACTCCATTTGACTTACGCACGCGAGCGATTTTCCCAGTTCAAAAAACAGACAAGAAAACCGAGTCGTTTCATAGACGAACTCCCCAATAAGGGCGTCGAAACGGAACACGATGCCGAGATGCGGTCGATGGTCGAGGAAGAGCAGAAGAAGGAAATCAATATGAGCCGGCTCTCGAAGCTCAAACAGGAGCTGCGGAGCGGGTTTGCGCGGCGCGATTAGTCCTCGACTTCCAGATCGATGACGCCTTTGTCTTTCACGAAATTTTTCAGATTATTTACAATGCGGGCTTCGATCTGTCGGGCCCGTTCACGACTGATGCCGTAACGGTCGCCGATTTCCTGCAGGGTCACCGGATTTTCATTCATGATCCGGTCTTCGAAGATCTCGCGATCACGGCCTTTGAGCGTCTGCCGAAAGTTTTCCAGCTGTTCGCCAAAAATAGCTTTGAGTTCATTGTTGGCCAGGGTTTCTTCGATGCTGGGCCGCTGATCGGAGAGCATCGACCCCCTGGTCACACCCTCGCCGTCATCATCCGAACCCACCGGCGCATCCAGGGAATAATCCGGCCCGTTGAGGCGCATCTGCATGTCGATCACATCCTTTTCCCGAACATCCAGGTTTGCGGCCAGGAGCTTGGTATCGATGCGATCGTATTCGGCCAGGAGTTTGTCCATCTCTTTGCGCAAGTTGAAGAAAAGCTTGCGTTGGGCGGCTGTTGTGCCAATCTTAACCTGGCTTTTGTTGTCCATGATGTACTTGAGAATATAGGCCCTTATCCACCAGGCGGCGTAACTCGAAAGTTTCACCCCCTTATAAGGGTTGTACTTTTTCACCGCCTGCATGAGACCATAGTTGCCTTCCTGAATCAGATCGAGAAGGTTGGCCTGAGCCTGACGGAAGTCGTTGGCGATTTTGACAACAAGGCGGAGATTCGAGGTTACAAGACGGTGGGCAGCTGCTATATCTCCCTCTTCAAAATGCTTGCGGGCAGCTTCCAATTCTTCTTCTGGCGTCAGCAGGGAATATTTGGAGATTTCTTGCAGATAAAGTTGGAGAGGTGATAACTTGCTTACAGCCTGGCTAGCCTTGGGAGTTGGCAGATTTTTCGACATCAATTCACCTCTGCTTCAACCTGACAAATGGGACTGAAATATGCCAGGAATTGGGATCATAGCAAATCCCCACTCTAAGTTAAATAAGCGTTCTCCCGAGGAATTAAAGCTTTTACAGGATGTTCTTGGCCAAAAAGGCATCTTTTCCTTGAGCCAGGACCTCGCTCACCTCGATCGCATTATTCACGAATACAAAGAAAAAAGCATTGATATTATTGGCATAAATGGCGGCGACGGCAGCATCTCCCGCGCCATCAGCCGGATTATCAGCATTTATGGCAAGGATCCCCTGCCGCAACTCTGCGTCCTCGGCGGCGGCACCATGAACCTCGTGGCGTCCCAGCTGGGTGTGCGGGGCAGTCCGCACGAGGTCTTGCAGCGTATGCTCGAAACGCTCGAACGACCGCAATCACTTCGGCATCAGAAACTCGCGACTCTCAAGATCGGCGAGATCTATGGCTTTCTCTATGCGGATCAATCGTCCACGGCGATCCTCGAAGAGTTTTATCAGAAGAAGAACGGTCACGTCGGGGCCACATGGCTCAGCGTGCGCCTCATCAATTCCTTTCTTCTGCGTGGACCGCTCATCAAGCGGGTGATTCGCTCGCATCGACTCGAAGCGACGTTTAAACCAGGCGGTCGATTGCGTTCCACTGCTCTTGGTTCCTTTGCGGGAACCATCACCAAGTTTCCCATGGGCCTCCAATTTCTGCCTTTGGCCCGGGAACGTTCGGGACATTTCCAAGTCACAGTCGTGACTTGCCCTCCAGAAAAGTTGCTATGGTACATGCCCGCGATCATGTTACAACAAAAGGAAGGCCCCGCATCAGGAAAGCACAGTTTTTGCTGTGAACAGGCGAATCTTCGGTACGAGGGTTCGGTCCATTTCACGGTGGATGGCGAAATTTATGTGAACCCCACCGGTTCGCTAAAAATCGAAGCGGGCCCGGAGCTGGAATTTGTTTGCAGCTAACAGGTGAAGGTGGATCATATGGATCACGACATCAGCAGAGTCAAGACCCCGGCAGCCGTGGTCACGGTGCCGCTCGATCAATCAGGAGCAAATATGCGTTCCAAAACCCTGCCGCCGCCCCCGGAATGGGCCATCAGTCAGGCACTTGGCCTCGAAGGCATTCGAGTCAGCTGGCTGGCGGGCGACGGATCGGACCGCTGCTACTATCGGCTTCATGACAAAAACAGTGAAAAAACCTTTGTCCTTATGCAGCTTTCCGGTGATGACGCCGCGCTGCTCGCCAAAGACGGTTATGAATGGGTGAAGATCAGCGCCCTGCTCGCCGACCATGAAATTCCCGCGCCGCGGACGATCGCTGCGCTGCCCGATTTCGCCGCCCTCATCATCGAGGATTACGGGGATGTGATGATGGAGACCTTCGCTCTGGAGGCTTTGGAAAAAGGCCAAAGAAGCGAAGTTTTGCAGCTTTATCATCAGGCCTTTGGCATGCTCGGGCATTTTCTGGAAATCACGGAAGCCGGACGCTCGCACTGGCGGGAACGTTCCTTTGATGCCGCGCGCCTCGATTGGGAGCTGCACTTTTTCAAGGAGCAGTTTTTGGAAGCCGTCCTGGAATGGACGTTCACTGCGGAAGAAGCCGTCGCTTTCAAAAAAGATGCCCGCGCTCTTGCCGAGTGGCTGGCGGAACGCTCGCATTTTTTCGTGCATCGCGACTTCCATTCGCGCAATATCATGATCAAAGACAAAAACCTGGCGGTCATCGACTTCCAGGACGCGCGCCTCGGGCCACCGACCTATGATCTCGTATCGCTTTGCTTTGATTCCTACATACCGCTGAGCAGCGCCGAACGCCGCGCCCTGATCAAGCAGGGGATCCAGGCCCTGTTGGCGACCAACCGGTCGCTGGACAAATCCGACCTTGAAGAAGAGATCGGGCCCATGCTTCTGCAAAGGCAGATCAAGGCGATCGGCAGCTTCGGTTATCTGACGGTGAAGAAAAACCGCGGCAACTACCTTAGGAATATTGCTCCGGCTTTGGCAACGCTCGATGCCGACCTGATCGAAGACAGCCGTTGGCCCTTCCTTTCGAAAACTCTGATTCAGGAAATCAAAAGACGCTGGCAGGAGCGGGGAGCGCAATGAAGGCTCTCCTGCTTGCGGCCGGACTCGGGACCCGGCTGCGTCCTCTGACCGAGGTACTGCCGAAACCTTTATGCCTGTTCTACGGCCGGCCTATACTGGATCTTGTGTATGAACAGATCAAACGCGCGGGTATTCAGGGCATTGCGATCAATACGCATCATCTTCCTCAGGTGATTACTCAGCATATACAAAAGCATCCGACTGTCTATACACCGCCTCCTCACATCTCATTCGAACCGGAAATCCTCGGCACCGGGGGTGCTCTGAACCCTTTGCGCGCCTGGCTCGGGGATGAGGACCTTTTGATCTGCAATGGGGATGTGATCGCCGACATCGACCTGAAAGCCCTTGTGCAGCAGCACCGGGAATCCGGTTCAGACGCGACGATGGTGCTCCTCGATCGGCACAAGAAAGGGACCAATCCGGTCGCCTGTGAAAACAGCGAAATCAGAGCCATTGGCGACCAGCCGGTCAAAGCCACGGAAAGGCACACCCTGGCGACCTTCAGCGGTATCCATATCGTCGGTCCAAGGCTCGTGCGGGCGATTCCTGCGAGCGGTTCTCCGTCGATAATCGAGGCCTACATTCGCTTGCTGGCGGAAGGCGCGAAGATTCGAAGTTTCATTCATCGCGGATTCTGGGAGGATCTGGGGACGCCGAAGGATTATTTCGCCGCGCATCAGGCGGTGCTGGCTCATCCGGATCGGACAAGGCTTTGTCAAAGGCTTGGGCTTGATCAGGGTATACGCTTTGAAGGTGATTCCGCACTCTGCGGGCCTGGTCCTTTTCCAAAGAATAGGCGGAACAGCTTTCTCTTTGGGCCTATACAGGGTGATCAGGGTGATGAGCCTATACAATCATGCCTGGTCTATCCATCAAGCGTGATCAAGCCTGGTCAGAGTCTGAAGCATGGGATTATTACGCCGGAAGTGAATATGCAGATCGTGTGAGGAGACTGATGAGGAGGAGAAGAGGGAAGCCACGACGCTCGTCTTTAAAATCTTCATCGCTATAAGTCTTCTGGTTAAAGTCATTGCGATTCGATTTTTAAATCAGGCCTTCGTTAGCTGCTCCAAAGAATGTTCGAGGTCAAAAGTTAGGGTTTCTTATATTAAGTGCGTTTTAAGAAATCTTTGGAAACAGTTTGCGAAAACAGGTCATCCAGCGAATCATTGGCCACTTCAAGGACCGTCTTGCTGGCTTTCACTTTGGATACTGTAACGACTTTGCTATGGGTCTTGGTTTGGCCTTTCACGAATTTCTGCTCGCTTTTGCCGTCAGCAGAAGCCATGCTTGCTGGATCCACATAATAAAGAGTGGTGCCGGCCGTCAGGCGATCAGGGTTGTCGATCATATCGTTGTGGCGCCAGATCAACTTCCAAAGGGACGAGTTACCAAACACGCGACCGGCGATGGTGGCGAGGGTATCACCCTGCTGGATCTGAACTTCAGAACGTTTTACGCTTTCGTAGGTGGAAGCGAACTGCATCGACTGCTCGGTCAACTGATAGTAGACCACATCACCAGGATAGATGAGGCGGGGGTTGGCCAGACCAGTGAAGTTGGCGATCTCTGTCCACTTGTTGGAGTCACCGTAGATACGGGCTGCAATCTTGCCGAGCGTGTCACCCTTCTGAACAATGTAAGACATCTTGGAGCCGAGTTCGGGAAGACCGGGACCAACAGGAGTACCGCTGACCGCACCGCCAGCTGCGGGTGCTGCTTCAGGAGCGGCTGAAGCCTGGTTCATACCAGCATTCATACCGGAATCCATGGCGGCGTTACCCATGCCTGCGTTGCCCATGCCTGCGTCGTTGGCCATGGCGTTGCCGCCGTCCATACCTGCGTTCATGCCCTGGCCGCCGTTATTGGCAGGAAGCTGACCGTTGGCTGTGTTCATCTCTTCGATGATCTGCTGCAGGTCTTCTTCGCCACCCTGCTGACCCTGGCTGTTGTTCGCCATCGCATCGTTTTCTGCACCAAGGGCATTGCCCTGGCCATCGTTGTTCAGACCGTTGGTTTCAGCACCATTGGTCTCGCCGTTGGCCATCTGTTCGTTGTTACCGGCTTCTCCGTTCACCATCTCTTCGTTTTCCGTGGCATTGTTCTCTGCCGCGGCCTGCTCTTCCTCGTTCGACGCTGCGACCTCTTCCGAGCCTTCTTCGCCCGAGCTGGAGCTCGAACAGCCAAGGTTCAGAAACTGCAGCGAGAACATGAGTGTGGCAAGGCATAGGAACCTAACCCAATGTGATCTCATGACCCCTCCCCTTTGTGACGCAAGGTTTTCGAACTAACTCTCACCATGAAGACACCTCCATATGTTCTGGTGAAACAATACCTGACGTTACGAGTCGGTAAAAAAACTCCGACCCTTTAGCCATTACATACGGAATTCCTGAAGCCCGCAAGCGGCATGGATTTCCTGCTTTCCCTCGAGAATTTCTGCCTGTTCTGCTGTTTTTAGGCGGGTGATGAAGCGTGATCTATCGTTTTGACAAGGTGATCAGGCGGGTGTTTGACCATACCAGTTTAGACGCGATAAGCTAATACCAGTTGCTCCATGACCGCCCCTCAAGTATGACAAAGCCTTCTCGTGGACGAGGGGACCTATGGAAAACTTCGAACATATCAGTGTTCTACGCGAAGAACTGGTGGATAGTCTCGGACTTAAGCCGGGTGATTATGCAGTCGACTGTACAGCCGGCGGCGGGGGTCACACCCGCATTCTGCTCGATCAGGTCGGACCCAGCGGAAAAGTGTATGCGTTTGATCGTGATGCCTGGGCTCAGTCGGTTTTGAATAAGCGCTTCCCGGCGGAAGTGGCGAGCGGCCAACTCACTTTGATTCAAGCTCCCTTTTCGGATCTTGTGCCGGAACTTGAAAGCCGCGGAGTCATCGGCCGCATTCAAGGCCTTTGTGCTGATATCGGTGTGTCGTCGCCGCAGCTTGATCATGCCGAACGCGGTTTCTCGTTTGCGAAATCCGGTCCACTCGATATGCGCATGGACCAGACCCGGGGACCGACGGCGGCCGACCTTGTCAATGAAAGTACGGAAGAGGAACTCATTCGCATCTTCCGCGATTATGGCGAAGACCCGCAGGCCCGCTCGGTGGCCCGGGCCATTTTAAAACGCCGTGCGGACAAACCCTTCACCGAAACCACAGACCTTGCGAATGTGGTGGCCGCCGCTTCCTTTTACAAGGAACGCAGTCGCAAGCACCCGGCGACCAAGGTCTTCCAGGCCCTGCGCATCGCGGTGAATGCGGAACTCGAGGAGCTTGAAATCCTGCTTCGGGATTTTCCCAAGGTCCTTGCACCGAAAGGCCGCTGCGGGATTATCAGCTTTCATTCCCTGGAAGACCGGCTGGTCAAGCAGGGTTTCAAACACCTGGTCGACGGAAACAAGCCCCAGTTTGATCGGCACGTCCCCATCACCGCCGCTCAATTGGATGCCATGTACGAAAAACGGTTCCAAATCATCAAACCCTTTCCTCTGGAACCGTCTGACCAGGAAGTCGAACGAAACCCAAGAGCCCGAAGTGCCAAACTGCGCGTGATAGAAAAGCTCTAAAACACAGGCAACAGTTTGCCTGAGTCCTGATATCCTTAATGCATGACCTCACCAAAGGTCCCTCGGGGAGATTCGCGACATGAAGCTTTCGACGTTCACTCGTATCTGGAACAAATTGCCCTTCGTTCTTCTGATCGGAGGGTTCGGCCTCGCCTCCTTCAAAGCCTACATCACCATTCAGACGACCATCATCGGCTATAAGATTGGCCAGATGAAACAGACCGAAACCGACCTCCTCGAATCTCAAAGCACTCTGAAAATGGAACTCGCCAAGATCACAAGGCGCGAAAGCCTCATGAGCATTTCGGCTCGTGATGCTGAAAACCATAAAGATGTTTGGGCCGCCCATTGAAAATGCCAAAAATTGCAAACCTGGGGAGCAGCTTACGACGCCTGCGACCCTCGCAGCTTCGTCAGCTTTGGATCAGTGTGCGCCGGCAAAAGCCCAGCCAGACGCTGGGGCCTTTCTATGGCGGACGCTATCGTTTGATCGCGGTGGGTTTCTTCGGACTCTTCACGATCCTCGCGGGTCGTGCGGTTATGATTCATATTCTGAGCCCGTCGGCGGATATTCTGGAAACGCTCGCGCGGCGTCAGTATCAAACCAAGATCGACCTGTCTCCCTATCGCGGCAATATCTATGATCGTCGGGGCGAACCCCTGGCGATCAGTATCCGTCGTCCTTCCTTTTACGTGAACCCGCGCATTTTCGATCCGACTCCCCAGGAAACAAGGCAGCTGGCTCAGCTGTTGGAACTGTCGCCGGCTCATGTACGAAAAGTGGCGAAGCGGACCAACTATTTTGCCTGGCTTGCGCGCAAGGTGGAGTTTTCTCGGGCTGAGAAAGTCAATGCGCTCAAGATCGAAGGACTCTTCGAAATCACCGAACCCGCGCGCTTCTATCCGAATGGAATAGACCTTGTGCCTTTGATTGGTTCGGTGGGAATTGACAATCATGGTCTTCAGGGTGTGGAGCTGGCTTACGACGGCATGCTGCAGGGCGAAGTTCTGACGACCTTCCGTAATCGCGACGCCCGCGGTCAATCCATTTACCGTGATTCGCTTTTGGCCTTACCGGAAAAAACCGGCAAAAACATCGTTCTGACTCTGGACAGTGCCATACAAAACACGGCCCAGCGCGCCCTGCAAAAAGGTGTGGAAAAAGCCAAGGCCAAAGGTGGCTTCGCGATCGTCTCTGATCCCCATACCGGCCGTATCCTCGCGATTGCGAATGTCAACAGCGCACCATCGGAAATCAATCGCAACCGGGCGCTGACCGACATTTTCGAACCTGGCTCGGTCGTGAAGCCTTTGGTCATCGGCCGGGCGGTCGAACTTGGTCTGACCCGGCTGGATGAAGTGCATGATACCTTCAACGGCACCTATCATGAAGACAAGTGGACCATTCGGGATACTCACGGCTCCGCTTCGATGACGACCGAAGAGATCCTCATCGAATCGAGTAACATCGGAACCTATCGCATTGCCAAACGCATGGGGCCCGAGAAACTCGCCACGACGCTGGCCGAGTTTGGCTTTGGCGCGCGTGATAATCAGATTGGTTTTCCCGGACAACAATTCGGTCGCGTGAGTCCCTGGCAGAAATGGCGACCTGTGCGTTTCGCCAACGTGGCTTTCGGACAAGGCTTTTATGCGTCCGGACTCGAACTGGTGCAGGCCTTTGGGGCGATCGCCAACGGCGGCAACCTTATGAAGCCCTTTTTCATAGACCATATCGAGTCGCCGGAAGGCGGCATGATTGAATCGCATGCCTCCGAGATCGTGCGCCGCGTATTCTCGCCCACGACAGCCGCCAGCATGCGGCTAGTCCTCCGCAAGGTCGTTGATGAGGGAACAGGTCGCAAGGCGGCCTTGACATCCTGGTCGTCTGCTGGAAAAACCGGCACGAGTGAAAAGGTGGATCCGCAGACCCGCAAATATTCCGATCATCTGCGGATTGCCAGTTTCATAGGTTTCGCTCCGAGCGTGGATCCGCACCTCGTGATTTATGTCGTAGTCGATGAACCCTTTGTCAAACCCTACACCGGTGGCATCCATGCAGCGCCCATCTTCCATGAGATCGCCGAGGAAGCCCTGCGTTATCTGAATGTAGCTCCCGACAAGTTTCCGGCAAAAGACGTGCTTGCAAAAGGAACCAACGATCATCTACAAAAGTCAGAAAGCCAGGGCAATCAAGCCCTTTAAGGAGTCCGGCAGACCATGGTCAAAAATCCCGTGAAAGACCTGGGTTGGCGTACAGAACGTGAATCCCTTCCATTTGATCTTCCTAACCGTGTGAGCAGTGACAGTCGTCGGATTGAAGCCGGCCAGTGGTTTATGCCCATCCGCGGCGCAAACTTCGATGGCCATGACTTCATCCAGGCGGCCATGGACAAGGGTGCTGACGGTTTTTTCTATGAATCCCGCCTGCGTGAGCAGCTGAAGCCTGACCTTCGCAGCCGCGGCATTGAAGTTACGGATACAACCAAGGCCTTGCAGGATCTCGCGCGCTGGTGGCGCCAGGAGATAGGCTGCAAGGTTGTCGGGATTACAGGTTCGTCGGGCAAGACCACGGTGAAAGAGATGGTGGCCGCCATGCTGCATGGCATCGCGCCGACCCTGAAAACAGAAGGCAGTCTGAATAACGAGCTGGGCACTCCCCTCACCCTTTGCCGGCTGACGCCGCTGCATCGCTTTGCGGTGATCGAGATGGGTGCGCGGCACAAGGGTGATATTGAATTCCTCTCGACCATCGTGCTTCAGGACATCGGCGTTCTGCTCAACGTCGGCAGCGCGCATGTCGGGGAATTTGGCAGCCCTTTAAAAATTCTGGAAGCCAAAATGGAGATTGCCGCGGCAAGGACGGCGGTTTACTTCAAGGATGACGAACGCATTGATCGGGCCATGAAAGCCCTTAAAAATAAGACTCTGGTGACCTTCGGCCGCGATCCTTCCGCTGATGTCCGCCTGCTCACGACCGACCTGGATGGACGCGGCAAGGTTCGCATTCATTTTGAAATCCGTGGGCAAAAGCAGACGGTCGAATCGAATTTCTATCACAGCAGCTTTCCCATCAACGCCGCCGCCTGTCTTGCCATCGGTCTTGCGCTCAAGCTTGAGCCGAAGGACTGCGTGACCGCACTGCAACATTTTCATGGGGTCAAAGGTCGCTTCAAGGTTCACACGCTGCGTGATCAGCTTCTGATCGATGACTGCTACAACGCCAATCCCGAGAGCATGAAGGCCGGTCTCACCACCCTTAAGGAAGCCTATGGGAATCGGAGAACTCATCTGGTCCTGGGTGATATGCTCGAACTCGGCGACAGTTCGGAAAGCGCGCATCGGGATGTCGGAGCGTTCTGCGCCCGCGAAATCAAACCCGCGAAGCTTCTGACCGTGGGTCCGATGTCGCGTTGGATGGCCGAGGAAGCGATCAAAGCGGGGCTTCCTTCGGATCGCGTCATGCAGTTTGAAAGCGTCGATCAGGTGATCGCACAATTGCCTGCGTTTTGGCCTGATGCTGAGCTGCTTTACGTTAAAGCTTCCAATGGTCTAAGATTAAGTAAAATCATTGATACCCTTCTCACTCCATAGGACACCGCCTTGCTTTACCACATCTTCCACAACCTGGCCGAGAGCTTCACGGTCCTGAACGTGACCCGTTACATCACCTTTCGTTCCATGGCGGCACTGCTGACGGCTTTGGGTATCAGTTTTGTCTTCTCGCCCTGGTTTATCCGTAAACTCAAGAACAAGCAGATCGGCCAGCAGGTTCGCAATGATGGGCCGCAGTCGCACTTTTCCAAGGCCGGAACGCCGACCATGGGCGGCGGCCTTATCCTCGCCGCGACCTTGATTCCCGCCCTGCTTTGGATGGACTGGACCAACCCCCATCTTTGGTTTGTGACGGTCGTGACCATGACCTATGGTTTGATTGGCTTTCTTGATGATTATTTGAAAGTGTCCAAGAAAAATACCAAGGGTCTTTCCGGCAAGAAAAAGCTGGTCGGACAGTGGTCGGTGGCCCTGATCATCTGCACGGCGCATTTTTGGATCTACCGCAACGGCGAGCTGCATTTTCCCTTCTTCAAGGAATGGATCATCGACCTCAGCTGGTTCTACATTCCCTTCGCCGCTTTTGTGATTGTCGGATCGAGCAACGCCGTGAACCTTACCGATGGACTCGACGGACTTGCCATCGGCCCTGTGATGACCACCGCGGCCTGCTTTGCGATCCTCGCCTATGTCGGCGGGAACGTGAAAATCTCGGAGTATCTGCAGCTGCATTATCTGAAGGATACCGGCGAGCTCGCGATTTTCTGCGCCTGTCTGATCGGCGCTGGCATGGGTTTTCTTTGGTATAACACCTTCCCCGCTCAGGTCTTCATGGGTGACGTGGGTTCTTTGCCCCTGGGCGGTGCGCTGGGTGCCATCGCGGTCTTTACCAAAAATGAAATCCTGCTCGTTGTCGTCGGCGGTATCTTTGTGGTCGAGGCTCTTTCGGTGATCCTTCAGGTCGGCAGCTTTAAACTGCGCGGCAAGCGTATTTTCCGCATGGCGCCGATTCATCACCACTTTGAACTGAAAGGCTGGCCGGAGCCGCGAGTTATCGTTCGCTTCTGGATTATTTCGATCATTCTTGCCATTATCGGTCTCATGAGCCTGAAACTGCGCTGAGACGATAAAATGAACAAGACTTTGATTATCGGGGCCGGACGTTCGGCCCTGGGTGCTGCCAAACTGCTTTTAAGCCAGGGGCAAAAACCCCTGGTTTCTGACATAGCCGAGAAATTCCCCGAAGTGGCCCAGGACATCCGGGCTGCGGGCGCGGACCTGGTGATCGGCCCGCAAACTCCCGAACTTTTGAACGGTATATCCCAGCTGGTTGTGAGCCCCGGGCTTTCGCCTGATATTCCCATCCTGCAGGAAGCGCGCAAACGCGGTCTGCCCATTCTGAGCGAGATTGATCTGGCTCTGGCGGCCTTTGAAGGCACCGTTATGGGCGTGACGGGCACCAACGGCAAGTCGACCACGACCACGCTTCTGGCCCATCTTCTGAAAGAGTTGGGCAGTGAAGCCGAGGCCAGCGGTAATATCGGAATTGCGCCCAGTCTTTTGCTGGCGGAAGGGCGCGTGCCGGAAATTCTGGTGCTGGAGCTGTCTTCGTATCAGCTCGATTTTTCTCAGCCCATTCGCAACCACTGCAGCCTTTTCATGTCCTTTTCGCCTGATCATTTGGAGCGGCACGGGACCATGGAAAATTATTTCAAGGCGAAGTGGAAGCTCATGCTTGCGACCGTGGAAAGCGGTCGGCTGATTATGCCGCGGCGTATCCTGGAGCACGCGAAAGAGTATGGAGTGCCCTTTCCAAAAGCGCCGATCACGCAGATTGTGGTCGATGGTGAAACACCATACAGGGATTATGGACGCACAAACATCGTGCATATCGATTCGCAAAAAGGGATAGTGAGTGGCGATGGCTTTTCACGTCCGGAAACTCTTCCCGCCGAACTCAGCTTTCATAATCAGCTGAATGTGGTCGCCTCCATACTGGCCGTGCGGAGCCTCATCAGCGAGGTGCCGTGGAGCGATCTGATGCGTGCCGTGGCCAGCTATGAGTGGCTTCCCTATCGCTTTCAAAAGATTGGAACGTTTTTGGGTCATCCCGTCTTCAACGATAGTAAATCAACCAATGTGGAATCGACCTTGGTCGCACTTCAGAGTATGCGTGTACCAGCCATCGTCTTGCTGGGTGGTTATCCCAAAGGCGAGTCCTTTGCGCCCATCGCGCAGTATCGGGACCGCATCGGAATCCTGATCGGCTTCGGCGCGGCCGGAACTAAAATTGAGAATGATCTTAAAGACTTGAAGCCCAAGGTCTACCCGACGCTGAAAGCTGCGCTCAGCGAAATCGGTGATATTGCCCGGCAAAGCCCTGCACCCATTGTCTTTTCTCCGGCCTGCTCGTCTTTTGATGAGTTCAAAAACTTCGAGGAAAGAGGTGCCTTTTTCAATCAAAATTTGAGCCCGCTGCTGGACAAAGGATAAGGCAAAAGGAAACAATAGAAGGATGCCCATGATGTGACGTGAGGAGAATCACATGGAAACACCTTCTGCCTCCGAAGGTCGATTCTATCGCAACGCCCTGCTCTTCACGGTGTTCCTTTTAACCGCGCTGGGGCTACTGGCGATCTACACCTCGTCCAGCATTCCCGCGGAAATCAAATTCCACGATACGCTTTTTTTTGTACGCAAACAGTTTGTGCTCGCGGCGCTGGGTTTTGGCATGATCATGCTGCTGCAGACGCTGCCCCTTCGCTGGATTGAAATACTGACCCTGCCTTTGGTTGCCATCTCGGCCCTGATGCTTCTTTTTACATTGATTCCTGGACTCCAGTATAAGGCCAACGGCGCCGCCCGCTGGGTGCGCCTCGCCTGGTTCACCTTTCAACCCTCCGAGCTCGGCAAGGTGGCGATGATCCTTTTTCTGGCGCGCAATCTCAGCCGTCCGTCCGCCCGTATTGATAAAAGGCCGATGGCCATCCTGCCCAATCTTGGTGTTTTAAGCGGTTTTGTCCTGCTTCTGATGATGCAGCCCGACTTCGGTTCCACCGTGGTCTATGTGTCGATCACCATGCTGATGCTTTTTGTTGCGGGGCTTCCCGTTCGATATATCATCACCGCGTTCTGCCTGGGCGTGGTCGGGGTCGTTGCCGCCATTCTTCATGCTCCCTATCGCCTGGCTCGGATTACCAGTTTCCTGGATCCATGGGAAAGCATACGCACCGGTGGCTTTCAGATCGTGCAAAGTTATCTGGGATTTCACAACGGCGGTCTTTTGGGCGTCGGACTGGGCGAATCCCGGCAGAAACTCTTCTTTTTGCCCGAAGCGCATACCGATTTCATCCTGTCGGTGATCGGCGAGGAAACCGGGCTTTTGGGTGTTTGTCTCGTCGTCTTATGCTTTGCTTACATTGCGTGGCTGGGGCTTCGCATCACAACCCTGCAGAATGAGACCTACCGAAAATTCCTCGCGATGGGGATAAGCTCTTTAATTTCCATCCAGGCTATCGTAAATATGGGAGTCGCCATGGGGCTTTTGCCGACGAAAGGGATGCCTCTGCCCTTCGTCAGCTATGGATCGAGTTCTCTCCTCAGTTTTTTGCTGATGGTGGGAATCCTCGCCCGGCTCGCGAAGGTTGCACCCAGCCGAGCAGGCTGAAGGTCCTTCGCATCCGCTGAACCCTAAGGCCAACCTGGGCGGTAGGGACTGCCTTGCAACCTGATCTTTCCATGCGACTGAGTTAAAAAAAATGAAAGACGATTCCCCAAGGCTTGTGCATTTTATCGGGATCGGTGGAAGTGGCATGCGCCCGCTCGCCGAAATTGCTCTGGCTCAAGGCTATCAGGTCAGCGGTTCCGATCAGAATCAGACGAGCAGTACGGATGAGCTTGTGTCCCGTGGAGCCCGTGTGACGATTGGCCATCGTGCGGAAGCCATACCGGAAGGTCCGGTTCGCATCGTGGCGTCCACCGCGATCAAAGGCGCCAACCCCGAAGTGGCCGAGGCGCAAAGACTGGGTTTACCGATTCTTCATCGTTCGGAATTTCTGCATGAGCTGATGAGTCGCTTTAAGCCCATCTGTATCAGCGGAACGCACGGCAAGACTTCCACGACGGCTATGGTCGCTTTCATGCTGCGCGAGCTGGGTCTGGATCCCACGGCCGCTATCGGCGGAGAACTCGTCGGAACCAGCAGCTATTCGATGAGCGGCTCAGGGCCATGGTTCGTCGCCGAATGCGATGAATCGGACGGCAGCTTTCTACGCTATGAGCCCTTCCTCAGCATCGTCACCAACATCGACCTCGACCATCTCGATTATTATCAGGATCTGGAAGGGCTGAAGCGCGGGTTTCTCACCTTTGTGAATAAAACCCATGCCGAAGGTTGGGCGATCTTCGGCTGGGATAATCACGCGGCGCGGGAGGTGGCTCACGAGTTCACCGGCCAGCGCCTCACCTTTGGGACGCGTATTGGCTCCGAGGTCCGCGGACTCAATTTCAAAAGCCAGGGTGCGGTTGCCAACTATGAAGCGGTCGTGGATAAAATTTTGATAAAGGGTCGCGCGCCCGTCGTCGGTCGCCATAACCTGCAGAACATCCTCTGCTGCCTGGCCGTTGCGAAGGCTCTTGACCTTGATTTGCAGAAAGCCGCGGACGCCCTTTCCCGCTATCCCGGAGTCAAACGTCGCTTTTCGCTGGTTGCCGATATTGATGGCGTCAAAATATTTGATGACTATGCCCACAACCCGGGAAAAATCCAGTCATGTATAGAAGGTGCGCGCGAGGCTTTTCCGAATGAGCGACTGATTGTTATCTTTCAGCCGCACCGATACTCGCGACTGGAAACTATGTATAATGAAACCATGGCTTCTTTTGCAGCGGCGGACGAAGTGCTCATCATGCCTGTGTATGCGGCCGGTGAGTCGACCGATAAGGACTTTTCCCCCAGTGTTCTGGCGGAAGATCTGAGTCGCGTGAGTCGCGTGAAAGCCCAGCCTTATAGCAAGGAAACCCTCAATAAACTTTTGCAAAGCCCGCGTCGGCCCACCGTCCTCATTACGGTTGGTGCCGGCGACGTTTCGCAGTTGAGCCAGGAATGGAAGGACGCTCTCCATGAGCAAAAAACGGCGCAAGAAAGGACTCCTCGATAGTCAAAAACTCAAGCGACGCTATCGCCTTCTGCCCGTATTGAAGAAACTTCTGCCGCCGGTGCTCGTGATTGCCGGCGGCGTTGGCCTCAGCCTCTGGCTCAAACCTCGCCTCGCCTCCTCCGGTTTTGACTTCCTCAGAAACGATGAAAGACCTGAGCTTCAGGTACTCAGCAGCATCGGAGTCGAGGATGATGCGCCGATTCGCGAGGCTTATACGCAGCTCGCAAAAATGGATGGAACAACCCTGCCGCAGTTTGCGGAGAAGCTGCATCAGAAGATGGGCCTGCGTTCCATCACCTTGATCCGTACCGCTCCCGAGCGTCTTGCCATCGGAACGGAACCCTTTGCGGCCGCGATGATAGTCGAACTTGATCGTCGTCGCTTTGCGACGGCCGATGGCATCATCTTTGGCGAACTCAGCGAAGGTCAGGTCTCGCCTCTCCCGGTGCTCAAGGGGTTGGACCGTCGTCAGACGATGACACGAACGGCCAATGGAACCTATGGTGTCAGCATAGGGAACCAGAAGATTATTAACGAGGCCCTTCTCGCCATCGGGGAAGGAAGCAAGTACAATATTAAATATCGCAGCCTTGTTTATGATGATTTTCGCGGAATCAGCGGTGATCTTGAAGCCTCAAATTATCGAGTCACACTCGGTTTTAAACCTTACTCCAACAAATACATGAAGCTTGAAAAGATCATACTCAGCTTGAAAGAGCGCGGCCTTACATCGGCTACGATTGAAGTTGATTACAAAGGCAAAGCCTTCGTCAAAGAGAGTGTACTCTAGACATTAGGAATTATCGTGCAATCCAAGCAACTTTTTGCCCTCGATCTTGGGACAACGAAATTTTGCCTCGCCGCTTTGATCTGGGGATCGGGTGTGCCGAAGCTTGAGCTGGTCGAGGTTCCCGCCGACGGCATGCATCGGGGCATGGTATCCGATTTTTCCAAAGCGGAACGCTGCATCAAAGACCTCATCGAAAAAGCTGAGAAGCAGCTTAACGTCCTTATAGATAAAGTGATCGTCGGCGTGGCCGGCAGCCACCTCCGCAGCACTATCGTCGAGCACGCTCTGACAATCCCCCACCAGCCTGTGCAGACGCGGCATCTGAAGCGTCTTCTTGAGGAAGTGGAGAGCAAATCGGAAACACCGTTTCGCGAACTCTTGCACTGCGTGCCCATCGCCTACCGCATTGACTCGCGCGAGGAAACCAGCAATCCTGTAGGATTCACGGCCTCCAGTCTGAGCGGTCGCACCTTCGTCATCGATGCGGACAAGGACTATCTCCGCGACATCATCCGCGTCTGCAACGCCAACGGCCTTGAAGTAATGCGTCTCTTTTCAGAGCCATTTGCCTCGGCATCCGTCTGCGTCGCCGATGAAGCGAAGCAGCTCGGGATGGCCATTGCAGATATCGGCGGCGGCACCACGGACGGAGTCATCTTTCAGAACGGCAAACCCGTCAAGGCCTTTACCATCAATATCGCCGGTTCCATGATGACCCGTGATATCGCGGTGGGTTTGAATGTCAGCCTTCAGGAAGCCGAACAGCTGAAGCATACCTATGGGCTGAAATACTACGATACTCCGAAGGAACTCCGGCATCAGCTTGATCCAATGGCCAAGAAGGTTTTTATTGTGCTCGGCTCGCGCATTCATGAACTGGGTGCGCATCTGGCCAATGATCTTCTGGAATTCCGGGGACAACTGGGGGCCGGCATTCTTCTGACCGGCGGTGGTTCCCAGGTGATTGGCATCGACCGCTTCCTGGCGGACCGCTTCAAAGTTCAGGTAAAAGTCGCCCCACCCCAGCTATCGGTGGATCAGATGGGGCTCGGCGTTCATACCACGCGTCACGCCACGGCATTGGGCCTCCTTAACTTGGAGCTTGGTCGCCGTGTGAGTGCGCAGCAGATGAACGGTTCATGGTCGCGGCGCTATCTGGATCAGTTCGTGAATTGGATTCGCGAGCTGTCCTGATTCGAAGCGGTCAAAAATTTGACAGTCAGGCGCGTTCCTCTCTATAATTTTCATAAGTCCAATCCTATCCAAAAAAGTTTCACAGCCTCGGTGAAGGTCGCGAAGGAGTTTTTCATGGCTCTTGACTCGGATCATTTTGTCCCTCCAACAGCGAACATCAAAGTCATCGGCATCGGCGGCGGTGGCGGGAATGCAATCAACACCATGATTCGCACCAATATCGAAGGGGTTACGTTCATCGCGGCCAATACCGATGTCCAGTCCCTCCGTTTTTCTTTGGCCGAAAGGAAAATTCAGATCGGCAAGGAACTCACCCGCGGCCTGGGCGCTGGCGCTGATCCGGATATCGGTCGCGACGCGATGCTCGAAGACCGCGCGGCGATTACGGAAGCTCTGCAGGGTGCGCACATGGTCTTCATCACTGCCGGCATGGGCGGCGGTACGGGAACCGGCGGCGCTGCGATCGCTGCGCAAATAGCCCGTGAAATGGGTGCTTTGACGGTCGCCGTGGTCACCAAGCCCTTCGCTTTCGAAGGCAAAAGACGCATGAAATACGCCGAGGAAGGCATCAAGCGTCTGGAAGAAAGCGTGGACACCCTGATCACGATTCCCAACCAGCGTCTGCTTGAAATCGCCAGTCCTGATCTGAGCATGATTGATGCGTTCCGCATGGCCGACAACGTGCTTGTGAATGCTGTGAAAGGCATCTCCGACATCATCAATATCCCAGGCCAGGTGAATGTTGACTTTGCCGATGTGAAGACGGTCATGTCCTCGATGGGCCTTGCGCTCATGGGCATCGGCACAGCCGAAGGTCCCGATCGTGCCGAGGAAGCCGCGCGTCGTGCCATCAACTCGCCTCTTCTGGAAGACGTCAGCATCGAAGGCGCGACCGGCATTCTGATCAATATCACGGCCGGTGAGAGCGTTTCGATTCATGAAGTCAACAAAGCCTGCTCGATCATCCAGGAAGCCGCCCATGAAGATGCCAATATCATCTTCGGTGCTGTGATTGATGAGAACGTGGGCGCGATGATGCGTGTGACCGTGATCGCCACCGGCTTTCCCAGCCGCGATCTGGAGCACATCCGCGATAGCAACTCGCACAGAAATCGCCGTCCTGGCTTTATGAAGCCGGCTCCTCTCGGATTGAGCATGAGCACGACTCCCATCCGCACTCCAGAGCCTGTTCGCGCTCCGGTGGAACCCCGTCGTGAAGCGGCCCCTGCACCAGCAGCCCGTCCGGCTGCAAGCATGGCAAGTCCTGCGCGTCCTGTCATGCCAGCGGTTTCAGCGCCTGTACCGGCACCTGCTCCCTATGTGGCAGCGCCCGTTCAGGAACCCAAGGTCATGGATGAAGGCCCTTCCCTGGAAGAAAGCCTTGCGCGTCTGACCATGGAAGGGAGCTCCAGCGAATTCACGGCGATGGAATTGAAGCCTCAGGACCGTGATCTTCGCATCGAAGGCGCATCCGCTGCGGCCGTTGGTCATCTGAATAATGAGTCGCTCGAATCCTTTGATGATCCTGAACTCTTTGCCAAGGACGAGTCGGCTCCAGCCCTTGTGTCCCTGAGCGAAGAGATGGATCGTAAAATTGATGAAGCTCTGAAGATCGCGGAGCAGTTGAGCAAGGCCCCGCACCGTCCTCAGGATGATGAAGATCTCGATATTCCTTCATTCCTCAGAAAATCCTCGAAGGACCTCTCGCTGTCCTGATGGAAATGCCCGGGAAACCGGGCCTTCCCTTCAAAAAAGAAAGCCTGGAGTTGATCCAGGCTTTTTTTATTTCATTGAAGAAGCTGGGGTTGACCCTGCTGCATGGCATCCTGAAAGCGATGCGATCCCGTCGGAAGATTCTGCTGCAAGGGGCTGTTGATGGTCGTGGCCTTATCGCGGCGGTTGCCGATGGTCAGCAGATCACGCATATGAGGTCCGCTGGGTGCTGCGTCCTTTCTTAACCTTTCAAAAAGAGGTGTCAATGCCTCGCCCAAAAAGCCTTTCAAAGGAATATGCGTCCCCTTCCCTATCCCCTGCGAAACGATGCGGAAGACTTCCTCCAGGGCGAATTCCTGCTGACCGGTCACTTCAAGAATCTGCGCCTCTTCCGGCAGGGGAAGATCGATCAGCTTTTCGAGAATCTCGCTCAGGTCGCTGACATGCAGCGGCGCGAGTTTTTCCTTGGATTTTGGGACGGGATAAAACCAGGGAAAGCGCATCAGGCGTTCGATAGCGGTGACCAGACGGTCCTTGTATTTCAAATCACCGAAGGCCAGTGCGGAGCGCAGGATGATTTTTTCAGGTATTTTTGAATTCAGGATCATCAGCTCGGCCTGATACTTTTCCTGCAGATAAAGGGATTCCGCCGTGCGGGAGGCCCCGAGTGCGCTGACAAAGATAATGCGGCGGGTGCCGGCCTCTTCCATGGCCTGGATCAGATTGCGCAGCATTTCAAGGTTACGGCTGGTCATCACCGTTTCCTCATTCCCCCAAAGGGCGTCCTCCATGCGCGAACGAAAACTCTGATTCCACGCGAGATGCACGACCGTTTCAATGCCATCGAGTGCGGGAGGCAGATGCTCGATACGCAGAAGATCGCCGAAGACCGGCAGAGCATGAGCCATGGGCTCGGGCAGATGCGCACGATAAAGGCCGATTGAAGCCTTGCTTTTTTCGGATAAACGGCGGAGCAGATGGCGGCCGATAAAGCCGGCGGAACCGGAAACAAGAACTGTGGCGGCGGATTTCACGGGAGCGGAGCCCTGGTTTTTCCTGGTCACGCGTCACCTCCTGAATGAGTTACCCACTACCGAGTTTAGCAATCAGAACCGCAATTCTCCAGTCATAGCCGTTCCGAGCCGGCAAAGAGATGTACAGATTTTCCTAAACGGTGACGGCAACCGCTTTTTTAATCCTTGAAGATTGACAAAGTTCTTCGCCTTCAGATATACGTCTCGAAGTCACCCGAAGAAAGTATGGTTTTAACTTACCGCTACAGACTCAAGGACGGCAATCAAAGAAGCCAGCTCAAACGGCTTTCGGGCCAAGTGAACTTCGTCTGGAACTTCTCAAACGAAGTTATGCGCGAAAACTGGCGCCGGTCACGGAAATACACGACCAGGAATGATCTGCATGTTTTGACCAAAGGTGCCTCTCAAGAGCTTGATATTAACTCGCAGACTATTCAGGCCGTCGCCTATGAATGTCTGCTAAGAACACAAAAGTCAAAGAAGCGGGTTCGCTTCCGCACGAGTCGCAAGAACCTAGGTTGGATTCCTTTCAATGGCCAGACTGTGAAGTTTTGTGGTAACTTTATCAACTACAACGGATTTAAGTTTCGTTTTTGGGATCACCGCAAGCTTCCTGAAGGATGTAGGATCAAAAGTGGATCATTCGCTGAAGATTCGCGGGGCCGTTGGTATCTTAATCTGAATATCGAAGTTGCAGATGACGTTGTGATGCTACCTTTGGCTCCCAACTTGGATATTGGGATCGATCCCGGTACGAGGACGGTGCTGACGACGTCTGACGGTGAAAAATTCGAACGTGAAAACTTAACACGCGACTACGAAGATCTACTTAGGCGACGCGGATTCAAGCAAGCTAGCCCGAACCAGAATGGCAAAAAGCATTTTGGATGCAAGCTGGCATCAAATATACACATTCCTTCAATATAAGTCCCTAAGGCGTGGAGGAATCGTGCTCAAAGTGAGCGAAAAATTCTCGACTGTCACTTGCTCAAGCTGCCTTTCAAGATGTGGCCCGAGTGGACTAAGTGGGTTGAGTATAAGAGAGTGGACCTGTCAGATTTGTGGAGCGGTACATGATCGCGACATAAACTCTGCCGTATACATTCTCCGTTCCGGGCGTGGAACGCTGAGTGAGAAAACAAATTCTCACAAGGGAAGCTCCGGCTATAACGCGATGAGCGTTTAACCGTTGAGGACGTCACCATAAAGCGCGCGGGTCCTGGCAGCGACATCATCCCAACTCATGGCCGCAGTATTGCGGGCCCTGCAGAGCCCGGCTCTGTCGGTGCTGGACAACAGCTCCTCGATGGCGGCGGACCATCGGCGCGCGTCATCCCCAGGTAAAAGACCCATGCCGGCCTCGCCAACGACTTCATCAATACCGCTGCCACGGGTGAAGATCACCGGAACACCATGGCTGATACTGGCTGCAGCCGGAAGGCAGAAACCTTCAAGGCGGCTGGGATGTACGTAAAGGTCAGCGGCTGCATGCAGATCCTGCATTTCATGCTCGCTGATGCGCGTTTTCAGGATCAGGCGGGAATCGGCATCGGCTTTCAGCGCATCAAGCCCACCTTCATCGGTGACGACAGTCCATCGCACCTGCGGCGGGAGATGGCGCAGGACCTTTGGAATAAGGTCGAGACGCTTATAGGATTCATGGCGACTGATCGTGAGTAGCTCAGAACCCTTGTTTTTCAGGTTTTTTTCCCGCGGATGAGGCCATCCATTCGGAATCATCACGGTCTTGCCGTGGCTCGCAGGATAAAATTCATGAAGCGTGTGCTCGGTCCAATGCGAAACACAGATGATCGCATCAGCGGCCGCGACCGCACGGGGCAATTGATAGCGAAGATAAAGTCCCAAAGCTGCCGATACTTCTTCCTTTTGCAGGATGGGAATCAGATCGTGAACCGTAAGGACCTTCCTCAGTTTCGAGGATTTCAGAGTCGGCACATTATAGTTGCTCAGGCCATGAACGATGGCAATGCCTTCATGTTCACGCAGAAAGTTTTGCGTCCACTGTCCCAACCAAAACAAGGCCCAGGGCTTGATCCGCGACTGCGGCCAACCTATGGTTTTCGGCAAAATATTCGGAAGAAATGGGGCGTCGAGTGCAGGAACGGAAGGAATGATGCGGGGTGACACGGCCTGTCGCTTCAGGGCCTGAAGGAGTTCCCAGGCATGCCGGCCGACGCCGGAGTAAAGAGACTGCAGGCCAAAGCCATCCCAGAGGATGACTCCAGGATCAGCTTTGGACCTGCCGCTCATAGGCATATCAATGCTTCAAGGTCGACTGGGACATTTGGATCCGTTGATCCGCTCGTCTCAGAGCGCGGTTGGCACGCTCCAGATCGGTGTCCGGTCCAATGTTCGCAAGACGTTCCGCAGCGCGCTTTCTGGCCGTCTGCGCGCGAGCCACATCGATCTCACCGGCACGTTCGATAACGTCAGCCAACAAGGTCACGCGGTTGCTTTCGACTTCAACGTATCCGCCGGCGATAAAGAATCGCTCCACGGCGTTGTCCGCTGTCGTGATCGTCACTTCACCCTGATCCAATTCCGCAACCATGCCTGCATGATCCGGAAGGATCGTCATGTACCCAAGGGTACCAGGCAGAGTCACAGCAGACGCCTTGACCGTGGCCACGGCGCGGCTGGGAGACAGGACTTTGAGGTCAAAATTAGCAGCCATAAGCTACCTGTCCTTATTGGAATTTCTTGGCTTTTTCGACAACTTCTTCAATCGTACCCACGTAGAGGAAAGCCTGCTCGGGGATATGATCGTACTGGCCATCACAGATGCCTTTGAAGCCCTTGATGGTGTCTTCCAGCTTCACATACTTACCAGGGTTACTGGTAAACTGCTCCGCAACGAAGAACGGCTGGCTCATGAAACGCTGCACTTTACGGGCGCGGGCCACGATCAGCTTATCTTCTTCCGACAGCTCGTCCATACCAAGGATGGCGATGATGTCGAGAAGTTCCTTGTAGCGCTGCAGAATCTGCTGAACGCGACGGGCTGTGTTGTAGTGCTCGTCACCGACGATTTGCGGGTCAAGCATACGCGAGTTCGATCCCAGTGGATCCACAGCAGGATAGATACCGAGCTCGGCGATGGGGCGGGACAATACTGTCGACGCATCCAAGTGAGCAAAGGTCGTGGCTGGAGCCGGGTCGGTATAGTCATCCGCAGGTACGTAAACGGCCTGCACCGATGTAATCGAACCGTTCTTGGTCGTGGTAATACGCTCCTGCAGCTCGCCCATTTCCGAGGCGAGTGTCGGCTGGTAACCCACAGCAGAAGGGATACGGCCGAGGAGAGCGGATACTTCCGAACCCGCCTGGGTAAAGCGGAAGATGTTGTCGACGAAGAGAAGTACGTCCTGATTTTCTTCGTCACGGAAATATTCAGCGAGGGAGAGTGCCGACAAAGCCACGCGTGCACGGGCTCCAGGCGGCTCATTCATCTGGCCGAATACCAGGGCTGTCTTGTCGATAACGCCCGCGTCTTTCATTTCATGGAACAAGTCGTTACCTTCACGGGTACGCTCGCCCACACCGGCAAACACCGAGAAACCACCGTGCTGGATAGCAACGTTGTTAATCAGCTCCTGGATCAAAACGGTCTTGCCTACGCCGGCGCCACCGAAAAGACCGATCTTACCGCCTTTGGCGTAAGGAGCGATCAAGTCCACAACCTTGATGCCTGTTTCCAGGATTTCGGCCTGCGTGGCGAGCTGGGTGAAGATGGGAGCGGCCCGATGAATGGGGTAACGCTTCTCAGTTTTCACAGGACCGGCTTCGTCAATGGGATCGCCGATCACGTTCAAAATACGGCCCAGAGCGCCGCGGCCGACAGGAACGGTGATCTGGTCACCGGTGTCTCTTACGGACAGACCGCGCGTCAGACCTTCGGTTGTATCCATAGCGATCGTCCGAACCACGCCCTGACCCAAGTGCTGCGCGACTTCCAGAACGAGGTTGTCGGCATCCTTGCTGATCAGTGGGTTCGACAATTTCAAAGCATTATAGATGGGAGGCAGTGAGCCGATAGGAAACTCGACGTCAACGACTGGTCCCATGACCTGTACGATAGTTCCCGCTTGCATTAAATATCTCCTTTAGATCCTGCTTACGTTTTAGTGAAGGGCTTCGGCGCCGCTGATAATTTCGATCAGCTCTTTGGTAATCGCCGCCTGACGCGCTCGGTTGTACTGCAAGGTCAACTTGCGAATCACTTCCTTGGCGTTGTTGGTGGCTGAATCCATCGCCGTCATACGAGCGCCGTGTTCGGACGCTGTTCCGCTCAAGAGTGCTGCGAGCAGGTAACTGACGATCTTGCGTTCGAGCAGTTTATCCAGCAGCTGATCCAGACCCGGTTCCACGATCGCATAGGTGCGAAGGTTGTCGCCTTCGGTTGCCCGCTTCATGCGCACAGGCAGAAGCTGATCGATGGTCGGAGCCTGATCGAGAGCCGATTTATAGAACGGATAAGCGATATAGATGCGATCATAGGCGCCGCTCGTGAAGAGCTTTTCCATTTCACGCACCAACCGACGGGCCACTTCAACATTCACTTTTTCCAGGACTTTTTCTTCCCGGCCGACAATCGTAAGATTGGTCTTTCTGGCGAATGAAATTGCGCGTCTGCCGCAGGCGTAGACGTCGACAGCGACGCCGGCCTGGGTTTTTTCTTTCAGGAAACCCGAGACAGCTTTGAAAAGGTTTGCGTTCAAACCCCCGCAAAGGCCGCGATCGGTTGCCAGAACCAGGACCAGAGAGCGCTTCTCCTCACCCTGCCGGAGCAAGGGCGAATTCAGATCGCTTTGGCCCATCAAAAGCTTTTCGACCATATGATCGAGGGCTTTTGCATAGGGTCTGGCAGCGTCAACCGCATGGCTGGCTCGCGCAAACTTTGCTGCAGAAACCAGTTTCATCGCGTTGGTGATCTTCTGCGTACTCTTCACGCTTCCGATCCGACGCTTGATATCCTTGAGGTTAGCCATGAGCCTGATATCCCTTGTCGTAGGAATTGATCGCCGCTTTCAGTTCTTCTTCCACTTCGCCGAGTTTCGCACGGTTCTCGATCTTGTCGATGAGACCCTTGTGGTTGGCGCGCAGGTGACTGACAAAGCCGGTTTCCCAGGCATTCAGCTGCTTCACTTCATACTTGTCAAGGAAACCCGAGGTACCCGCGTAGATCACAGCTACTTCCACACCGACTTCGTAAGGTGCGTACTGCTTCTGCTTCAGGAGTTCGGTCAAGCGTGCACCGCGAGCCAGAGTTCTCTGGGTCGAGGCATCAAGGTCGGAACCGAACTGCGCAAACGCAGCCAACTCACGGTATTGAGCGAGGTCAAGACGCAGCGAACCGGCAACCGATTTCATCGCAGGCACCTGGGCCGAACCACCGACGCGCGATACGGAGAGACCGGCGTTGATAGCAGGACGGATACCGCTGTGGAAAAGGTCGGCTTCAAGGAAGATCTGACCGTCGGTGATCGAAATCACGTTGGTCGGAATATAGGCCGAGATATCACCGGCCTGGGTCTCGATCACGGGGAATGCGGTGATGGATCCGGCACCCAACTGATCGTTCAATTTACAGGCGCGTTCCAGAAGACGGCTGTGGAGATAGAACACGTCGCCCGGATAAGCTTCGCGTCCTGGAGGACGGCGAAGAAGGAGCGAAAGTTCGCGGTAAGCAGCAGCCTGCTTGGAAAGGTCATCGTAGAAAATCACGACGTGCTTGCCCTTATCGCGGAAGTATTCCGCCATGCGGCAGCCCGAGTAAGGAGCGAGGAATTGCATAGGAGCCGGATCAAGGGCCGAAGCGGCCACGACGATGGTATATTCCATCGCGCCTTCACGCTTCAGACGGTCCACAACCTGCGCCACGGTCGAAGCTTTCTGACCGATTGCAACGTAAACGCAGATCACATCCTTGCCCTTTTGAGTCAGGATCGTGTCCACGCATACAGCAGTCTTACCAGTCTGACGGTCACCGATGATGAGCTCGCGCTGACCGCGGCCGATCGGAACCATGGCATCGATAGCTTTCAGACCAGTTTGCAGCGGCTCATGCACCGATTTACGGGCGATGATACCAGGGGCCTTGACTTCAACAACGCCCATTTCTTCAAACTTTACAGGACCTTGGCCGTCCAGGGGCTGACCCAGGGCGTCCACCACGCGACCGATCAGACCGGGTCCGACAGGAACCGAGTTGATCTCGCGGGTTCTTTTTACAGTCTCACCTTCCTGAATACCGTAAACGTTACCCAGAACGGCGACACCGACGTTATCTTCTTCAAGGTTCAGAACCACACCGCGGGTTCCGTTCTTGAACTGCACCAATTCACCGGCCATGACTTTGTCGAGACCGTAAACACGGGCAATGCCGTCACCAACGGAAAGGACGGTACCGGTTTCTTCGAGTTCGACCGCCTGGTCGAAGTTCTTGATACGATCGCTAATGATCTTGCTAACTTCATCTACGCGAATCTTTTCCATGGTCGCCCCATACTCCTTAGCTGACGGCAAATTTCGTCATATGTTCAAGTTTTGTTTTCAGGGTCATATCGAGGACGCTGTTTTCAATCCGAATCTCAAAGCCGCCCAGAATGGATTTGTCGACCTTCTGGAGCAGATTCACACGCTTTTTGAGCATGCTTTCGAGTTTGGTCCGGATCTCGCTCAACTCGCCGTCATTCAAAGGAACGGCTGCTGTAACCGTGGCGTCGACGATACCGCGGGATTTTTGGACCTGACGTTTGAAATCCTGCGCGAGTTCGGGCAGGAGTCCCGTCCTTTTGTTTTCGATCAAACTTCCCAGGAATCTCTTCAGGACATCGCTCGACTTCAACTGATCGGTCACGTTATTGAAAACGCTTTGCAGAAGCTCGGGATTGACGATGGGGCTGGCGATGATCTTACGAATGGCTTTGTCATCGTAAAGCTGCGCCATGGCCGCGAGGTCATCGATGATTTTGTCCTGAACAGCGGTTTGACCCTCGGTCAGGGTCATTAGGGCAGTCGAGTAACGATGCGCGATCTTTTCTGCGCTCACGAATTTACCTCCGCACGAACCGGGGTCTTGGGTGTCTGGGATTGAAGGGCGCTGGGATGAGGCAGTACGTCCGCGTCTGTGGAGTCAGAAGGAACGGCACGAACACCACCTAGGGTTTTCAGACTCTGCTGAACGACCTGATGCTGACGATTGTCATCCAGAGCGGCTTTCAGTTGTTCAACAGTCTGCAGTTTGACCTGCTCGATGATCTCGCGCTGCAGGTTTTCCTTGGCCGCGGCGATTTCAGCTTCCGCGATGCGGCGGGCTTCGCGCTTCAGATGCTCGGCCAGGGCTTCGGCATTGGCCACGACCTGACGGGCTTCCTGTTCGGCTTGAGCCTGAGCTTTGACGCGGATGTCATCGACTTCGCGATCCAGCTTCACAAGGCGCTCTTTCAGCTCCAGGTTCCGCTTCTCAGCTTCTTCCTTGGCGGCGCTGGCCTTTTTAACAAGTTCTTCGTACGCATTGCGTTTAGCAGACAAAGCGTTCCGAATGGGGCCCCGCAGCATCAAAGTGGCGAGCACAAGAAAGATCGCCAGGTTGATATAAGGAGCGATTACACCTGTAAAGATATCTACACCTTCCACGCATTACCTCTTTGAGTGGTCCGAGTCGTTCAATGGGGGATGAGACGATCAACGAATTGGCGAGACAGCTGCTGAACGATGGCTGGAACGGCTTGACGCTGTTCGGCCAATTCTTTCACCAGATTGCCGCGCATGGCGGTTACGACGTCCGAAGCTTCCTTGGACGCAGCGGCAAGCAATTCATCGCGTTTGTGCTTGGCGGTCGCCAGGCTCGAATCGCGGAAATTGCGGGCCTCAAGACTGGCCTGGGCAATACGATCGCGGATTTTTTCCGTGGCCCGGGTGTTTTCCACCTCCAGCTGCTCGGCTGCGGCCTGATTGCCAAAGGTGGCCTTGATGCGTTGGTCCCGGACTTTCAGATAGGGTTCAAGGAAGAGTTTTTTGACGACGATCAAGTTCGCAACAAAAATCCCTGCCGTGGCAGCCATAATAACCGGATTGGGGGACAGATTAAGAGAGGACATCCTTGGATTCACCTCGCTAAGTGCTGAGAGATAAAATTCCTTTGAAGCAAGGGAACCTCTAAGTAACTTATTATGGCCCGTTTCTCAAGAAAGGAATTGTAATTCACAGCTTTTTTTTGATGTTAATAAAACCCAGCCTGGACGCGGATTTGGAGGCGGCTAACAAAGCCGCCAAACGCTAAAACCCACCCCCGCCTATGAGCTGGAGGATACGTTCCAGTTCTGCCGGAGAAAAGTAAGATATCTCAATTCGACCGCGGCCGCCGGATCCGTAAAGTTTTACTTTTGTGCGCAGTTGGCTCCGAAGTGTGTCTGCAAGGTAGTCCAGATCAGCGTTTGCCTTATTACGATCGTTATCGGCGTCGTCGAGTGGTCCCTGCTTTTTCATCTTCTTGACGAGCTGCTCGGTCTGGCGAACGTTGAGTTTCTTACTCAGAACAATGTCGCGTGCTTTCAGGATCAAAAGGCGATCTTCGAGCGCCAGCAGCGCCCGGCCATGACCCATCGACAGTTTATCGTTCATGAGATCATCCTGGACTTCCTGAGGAAGCGCCAGAATGCGAAGCATGTTGGCGATCGTCGTTCTATCCTTGCCGACCTTCCGCGCGCAATCATCCTGCGTGAGCCCGTAATCCTTGATCAGCATGGCATAGGCTTCCGCTTCCTCGATCACGTTCAGATTCGCTCTTTGAACGTTTTCTATGATGGCGAGGCGCAGCATGTCTTCCGGGGTGACTTCCTTGACGATGACCGGAACTTTTTCAAAGCCGGCCAGCTGGGAAGCGCGCCAGCGGCGTTCGCCCGCAATCAGAATGTAATTCTCGCCTTCTTTCGATACGACGAGCGGCTGAATCACGCCGTCCTGTTTCAGACTCTGCGCCAGAGCGAGCAGGTCGCTGTCCTTGAAAATTTTGCGCGGCTGCCGGGGATTGGGTGTGATCCTGTTGATGGGCAGTTCCAGAATATTCTGAACGGCCGCGGTATCCGGGCTTGGCGTCGGAGTGGCAGCCGTCGCCGGTGCCTCGTCCTGATCGAGTCCCAGAAGTGAGCCAAGGCCTTTGCCAAGGGCTTCGCGTTTATGGGGTCCTTTGAGTGGTTGTTTGCTGTTATCCATGGTCTGTCCTCTTCCCATCAGTGGGCGCTATCAGCAGCGGCTTCGGATTTGCGTCGCGAGCGGCCGGTTTTGGGTTTTTCCGTAACGGTCGGCTTGAAATATTTGGCCAGGAGTTCCTGGGAGAATTCCCAGTAGGCCTGCGAGCCCGCGGAGCTGCGATCGTATATCAAAGCCGGTTTGCCATGAGAAGGGGCTTCCGAGAGTCGAACGTTTCGGGGAATGACCGAGGTAAAGACTTCGCCTTGAAAGTGGGAGCGTATCTCCTGCTCCACCTGCGAGCTTAAATTATTTCGACGATCGAACATAGTCAGCAGGATGCCCTCGCGCTCAAGGGCGGGATTCAGACGCTTTTTGATGAGCGTCGTGGTCTTGACCAGCTGCGAGAGACCTTCCATCGCATAGTACTCGGACTGCAGCGGAATGAGTACCGAGTCGGCGGCGGTCAGGGCGTTCACCGTCACAAGGCCCAGGGTGGGTGGCGTGTCGATGATAATGAAGTCGTAGAGCGGTCGCACAGGTTCAAGGGCCTCTTTGAGCCTTGTCTCCCGTCCGAAGGCCGACACCAGTTCCAGCTCCGCCCCGGCCAGGTCCTGCTTCGCTGGCGCGAAATGAAGAAGGGGAATCTGGGATTCCAGGATGATGTCCCGCATCGGTTTTTCTTCGACCAGGACCTGGTAGATGCTGTCCTGGAAATTTTGCGGGTAGATGCCAAGTCCGCTCCCCGCGTTAGCCTGCGGATCCATGTCGATCAGCAGAACCTTTTTCTGACTCTGGGCGAGACAACAGGCCAAATTAACGGCTGTTGTTGTCTTCCCCACCCCACCCTTCTGATTGGAAATTGCAATCACCCGTGCCACAATGGTCATCTCCCACACAACGCAGATCCCGAAAAATATGAGCTCATTTATCTAACATGAAGCCGAGTTTGCTTTCACTGAAAACACGTTTCACGTGGAACATTTTCGGATATATCTCATCTTTTTGGCATAGAGATCATGCCAAGTGGAGGGGGATATTGTGTGTAGTGTTTCACGTGGAACACTGTGGAGGGCTTAGGCGCTGCTGATTGTTTCACGTGGAACACTGTCGAGAGCCTAGGTGCTGTTGAGTGTTTCACGTGGAACAATCGAGCACCATTTCTGGATCACTTTATGTTTCACGTGGAACACTGCCCCCGCCCCCCCGCCATCGAATGTTTCACGTGGAACAATTGGACCGGAGTTTCGGGGGCTCTTTTTGTTTCACGTGGAACACTCTCATGGTGATGATGATGTTTCACGTAGAACAGTAGTTAACCATTTCTGGGCCACTTTGTGTTTCACGTGGAACACTGCCCTGCGCACTCAGCACCGGATGTTTCACGTGGAACAGTCGAACACCATTTCTGGGCCGCTTTATGTTTCACGTGGAACACTGCCCCTGCCCCCGGCATCAAATGTTTCACGTGGAACAATTGGACCGGAATTTCGGGGGCTCTTTTTGTTTCACGTGGAACATTAGCTAAGTAACCACCGCTGAATGTTTCACGTGGAACACTACAACTTAGATTTTAGCCCTACTATTCAGCTTCGAACTCAATCCGAGGACTCCCTGCTCATGGATGTTTCACCTTGAACTCGGCGAGGACAGATCGGCTCGTCAATGTTTCACGTGAAACACTCCACCGTAGACTTGCGTCTCAGTATCCAACTTCGAACCTGTGATTAAGGACTCCCTGCAGATAGATGTTTCATGCGGATCACTACCCCACCATTCAGGGGTATTCCCTGTATCATGTGGAGCACCACCCTGTAAAAAACGGCCATCGTGTACCGCAGACGACCAGCACTTAAATGCTGCGAGTGGAATATTGAATCACTGCTCCTGCTCTCAGTCTCTCCTTCGCTCGGAATACCCAGAACCAGAATCCGACGCGCCCAAGATGTTTCAGAGAAATACTTTAGATTTGAAGCTTTTCTAATGACGAGATGAAGGACTGCCCAAGTCAAAGCTCAGATTCCCCAAAAATCCATCATAGGAGTAAAATCCGACACTAAACCTGGAAGATCTGGATCTGCAAAAATTACAGCAGGTAGGAGCAAAAATTCTTCGCCATAAACTGAAACAGTGAGATAGGACTGAATATCTCAAACTCTGAACCCGTAATCTCACGTCATGGGGCAATCTTCTTCAGATGAATGCTGGATGAACATTCTCCGAGTTTTGCCTGCACCCGAAAACGAAGAATCCGGCAAAAGCGCAATAGAATACCGTTCCATCCACACGCCCATCCAAAATCATCAAAGAAAATCCCAGAAAGCCCATTTTAGACTTCCTCGATAGCAAATTCGTACCCATCTAGATCCATGCAAACTAAACACAGCTAGATAGATGTAAAATCGAAGATTTAAACCCGGAATTCGATCACATAAGAGCCGAATCAGGACGATTCAAGGCAAGAAACAAGCACTTTACAAGATAGATCCGTATCAATAGGAACAAATAATCCAAAAAAAAGACCCTAACAAGCAAACTGAAAACCGATAACCCTATCATAAATTCATTCTAGAACATCATATCGTCTAGACAGTCCCTCCCTCTTACCATTCAAGAAAACACCCCAACATAAACCAAGATACAAGGACTTCGAACAAGCTCCTCCAGGAATCAGGAATCGACTTTCGTCCAGAATGCCCACTACTCACACCCCAACTCCACGCAAGACGTCACCCAAGCCCCCTCACAGGCCTCCAACAACAACACCTCAACTAACAATCATCCAAGAGAATTAAACACCGGGCAGGAAACCCAAAAGGCAGGCCGTAAGGCGGGAAAATCACAAAAAAAGAAGGGAGTGTTCCACGTGAAACACTCCCAACCAAAATAAGCCAATTAGACTTACTTGTTGTACCAGAGGAATGCGATGATGAAGCCCATGATGGCCTGGAATTCGATCAGAGCGAGGGCGATGATCATAGGTGTGAACACCTTGTCAGCAGCCGTTGGGTTGCGAGCGATACCCGAGAGAGCAGCATCAGCAGCGCGACCTTGACCCAAGGTACCGCCGAGAGCGGCGAGGCCGATGGCCAGTGCCGAACCAACAGCCACGAGGCCAGGGTTGGTGGAAACAACAGTGGTTGCGTCCTGACCGAAAGCAGCCGACGAAGCGGCGAGAGTGCTGAGAACTGCGAACGATTTGAATTTCATAAAATCCTCAAAAAAAACCAGGGTTAACGACACCTTCCGAAAAACCGCCCCTTCCCTTCTCTTGGTCTCGATCGGATGCTGCAGGTGCTCTATGGCGGGAGCAGGCACATCATCCGATCCGGCAAAGGGCGGATCCCGAAGGCATCAGTGATCGTGCGAAGTCGCGAGCGAGATATAAATGCTGCTGAGCAGCGTAAACACGAAGCTCTGGAGGCAGGCCACCAGAAGTCCGAAAAAGAGCAGGAACGATGGGAAAACAAGCTTGGTCAAGCCGGTAAACACGGACAAAACCAAATGGTCACCAAAGATGTTCCCGTAAAGACGAAGACTGAGGGACAATGGACGCGCCATCATACCGATGATTTCAATCGCGAAAAGGAAAGGCATCATCCAGATCACAGGACCGGCATAGGTTCTGAGGTAACCGAAGAAACCATGCTCCCTGACACCCGCGTAGTTAAACACGAGGAAAATGAAAAGACCCAGCACAAGGTTGGTATTGATACTCTCAGTCGCTGGAGTGAAGCCGGGAACGAGGCCCGTAAGGTTACTGATCAGAATAAAAAAGAACACACCGAAGAGAACGGGCAGGAAGGGACGCGCTTTCTCGGGCCCGATGGAATTGGCCGCCAGGTCGTGAACGAATTCCGCGATCATTTCCACGATGCTTCTCAGGTTGAATTTACCCGATGGCGTCTGATCCTGAGTGGCGCTCACGCGGCTTTTATAGATAAGGCCTATCACCAGAGTGATAAGGAAGGTGACAGCCGCACCGACCAAAGGCTTCAGGTCTTCCATCAGATGATGGTCATGAACGCCCAACGCATGCAAAAGCATTCCGTAATAGCTGATAAAAGTCACCCCGCCCCCGCCTGCTGCGAAAGCTTGGGAAGCCGAGGATCCAACCGCTAAAGCCGCCAGAAAATGCTGCGTCTTTTTTCCCATTGTGGCGTTACCCTTTATGTCCAGACTGATCAAAGATTCTTAAAATGGATGTCCTTACTAACTGATTTTAGCCTTCGTGAACAGCACAAAACGAGTCTCAGGACTTCGGAGGAGCTGTGGTTCCGGCTGCCAGGCTTCGCAGATAGGTTACGACCTGAATCCCCGTCAAGACGATCAGGGAAAGCAAAGAGCCCAAAGCCACGTAAAAGCCCGATAATTCCAGCACCACAAGCAGAACGAAGAGCGCTCCAATCAGGCCCAGAAACTTCGCCATCGAGCCGAGCGTCAACCAGAGTTTGGCCCGCGCTGAGCTATGTCCGTGCGCAGCCACATCCACGAGCGTGCGGCTGATGCTTTTCAGGGCCAAAAAATTCAAGGCGAAGAGCACATAGCCCGCCGCCAAAGATTTCACAGCATGCGAATCGGTCGTAAGGCTGGCCACACCAACGGCGGCCAGCAGTCCAACGATCAAGCCAATGACACTGTTACGATCAAAGGTTTTTTTCATCCAAGGACTCTTTCTTCGGTGTTTCGCCATCTTTTTGGGACTTCATGAGCGAGCGGAATAGGACATACCAGGAACGAATAATCAGAAGCAAGCCCAAAGGGTAGGTCACATTCGCCCAACTCCAGCTCTTCGGATAGTGTTCATTCAGATAGCCTGTCGCCCAAAATGCCATGCCTATGTAAACGAGAGTTTCAAAATTGGCCGCGAGCAGGTGTCCCATTTGGTGAATCGGTTTCATGAAATTCAAAATCCCCTATGAGGAAAAATCAAACTATTAAGACGCAGCAGGCGGAGCGTGAGCGATCATTCTTCGTGCTCTACGACTGTTTATCCACAGCCTCGTACGATCGTTAACTTCCTAATTTTACTTAAATATCTTTGACACCCTTTGGCCTTGATAAGGCCTCCCCCCCTGTGATACTTTTTTCCATTCTCGTCAGCTACGACTTCCCTCGGAGCCTATACTCCGACGCAACCGAACGCCAGGACTCTTACCTCATGCAAACTCTCTTTCCATCTCATGGTCATGACGCGAAGAAACCTTCACCAGGTTTTGACGGCGAGAGCAGCGACAACTGGCAACGTATCAAAGAGGCGCTCAGGCAGATGCTGCCCGAGGCGGATTTTCAGCAATCCATTGAGCCGCTGAAATCACGCGTCGTCTCTGACTCCGAGATAGTCCTGACATTTCCGGATATGAGTTCCTATCAAAAGGTTCTCAATTCCTATATGGATCAGCTCGACTACTGCAAAGCCACTCTGGGCCTGCCTGTCCTGCTTCGATTTGAGATCGAAGGTGCGGGCAGCACCGAAGTCGATGCGGATCCTTTGGACCTGGATTTCACTGCGCTTAACGAAACACCTCAGGCCCCTGCGGGTTATCCCGAGCCGGATGGAGCATTCCCGAGCGATCAGCGTGAAGCCTCGAACATAGTTGCAAGGGCTTTGACTCTGCAGTCCCAGCTGAACGCGGAATATACTTTCCAAACCTTTGTCAACGGCCCCAGTAACCAGTTTGCCCATGCATCCTGCCTGGCTGTGGCGGATGCACCAGGACAAACCTATAACCCGCTCTTTCTTTACGGCGGAACCGGCCTCGGCAAGACGCATCTTCTGCATGCCGTGGGCAACAAGGTTTTGAAGACGAAAAGCAACGCTGTGATCACCTATATCACCAGCGAAAGGTTCATGAATGAACTGATCTACTGCCTGCGCTTCAATAAAATGTGGGATTTCCGCCGGAAATATCGCAACTGCGATGTGCTTCTGGTCGACGATATCCAATTCATTTCGGGAAAAGAGCGGACCCAGGAGGAATTTTTCCACACCTTCAACGCTCTTTATGAAGCGAAAAAGCAGATCGTGGTGACCTCCGATATCTTTCCCCAGGATATCCCGGATATCGAGGACCGCCTGAGGAACCGCTTTCAATGGGGTCTGATCGCGGATATCCAGCCGCCTGATATCGAGCATCGCGTGGCGATCCTTATGAACAAGGCGGAGAAGCAGGGCATGATCCTGCAGTCGGCCGTGGCGGAATATATCGCCACCCATGCCAAGGGCAATATCCGCGTTCTGGAAGGCGCCTTACGCCGCGTGATCGCCTTTGCCGCTCTTCAGGGGCGGCCCATCAACGTGCAGCTGGCCTCGGAAATCCTCCAGGACGTGCTGGTTGATAAAAATAGCGACAGCAACATCTCGATTGAAGCGATTCAAAAGATCGTGGCGGAGCATTTCAAGATCAAGGTGTCCGATCTGAAGTCCAAAAAGCGCCAGCGCGCCCTGTCCTTTCCCAGGCAAATCGCGATGTTTCTGGCACGTGTTCGCACCCAGTCCTCGTTTCCGGAGATTGGAACCTTTTTTGGCGGCAAGGACCACACAACCGTGATGCACGCCGTCAAGAAAATCGAGAAGGACCGCAAAAAGGACTTGGAACTCAAGGCTCAGCTCGAGGCGATTGAACGCAAATTGGACGTTATTTCCTGAGCCAGAGTCATTATGCGCCTGTGGACAAGCTGTGGATAACCATGGGGATAAGCTGGGGATAAAATGTGGATAACTTCGAACCAAAACTTATCCACATTTTAATCCACAAGTTTTCCACAGGGTTGTCCACAAGACAAAGCGGTTCTTAAGTTAATAAAAACAGTAGGATGGCGAGTTTTCCACAGATAAGCCCCTTCACCTACTACTACTATTACTAGAGAAATTAAAAATAATTTTAAAAACAGAAGAAGGCAGCCGGAGGAAAAAAGACAATGCGGGTGAAGATCGAAAAGGGACAACTCAGCACAGCGACATCAAGGTCGCAAGGAGCGGTATCCGAAAGGAACCTCGCTCAACTGGGCTTTCTTGCTCGGGAGGGTCAGCTCCACATTGCAGCCGCAGATCGCGTGATTGCCATCTACAATCGCCTCGACTGCGAAGTTCTTCAGGAGGGCTCGGTCTTTGTCCCTGCGAAGCTCTTCTCGGACGTTGTGAGGGAATTGCCCGATGGAATGGTCGAGATCATTTCCGAGGACAACCAGGTCATCGTGATCGCAGGTGAGAAGAAGGAATTCACGATGAAGCTGCCGCGGGTGGAAGATCGCGCCTGGCAGGAGCCTCCCGTTCTTGAGGCCTCCAGCGAAGCTCTCCTTCCTACGGAAAAACTGGCTTACATTATCGACCAGGTTCAGTTCTGCGTCGTCCCGGATTCCCCACGGAACTATGGCTCTGTTGGATATCTGCACAGACCCAAGGATAACAGCCTGCGCCTCGTCGGAACCGATGGCTATCGCTTGTCCTATGCCGAAGTGGAACTCGAACTGCCCGAGCACTTCCTGAAAAATGGCGTTTGTCTTTCCAAGCGCGCATTGCAGGAGCTGCATCGCATGTGCTCCGAGGGTTTCACGGAGATTGCCCTTGCTGTTTCGCAGGATCAGACCACCATGGAAGCCCGCGTGCCCGGCTATCAGCTGTTCGTTCGACTGTCTGCAGTGCGTTATCCCAACTATTACGGGGTCCTGCCGCGCAACAGTCTGAGCCATGTGAAAGTACAGCGCCCGTACCTGCAAAACGTTGCCAAACGCGTACTGCTGGCTTCGGACAAGACCCGAGCTTTGCAGTTGTGCTTTTCAGATTACTCGCTTACCCTAAGATCGAGGACGCTGGGAAGCTCAGAAGGACAGGAAAGTATCGCATTGGCGGATTACTCTGACGGTGAGCGCGAGCTGGCTATCAACGGCAAGTTCTTAACAGATGTTTTCTCGACTATGTCGAGTGACGAGGTGACGATTAATTTCGGCTCGGATGAAGATCCCATAGTCCTGGTACCCTTTTCCGAACCCACCAGTTGCCATTCGATGCACGTCTTGGTTCCCATAAAAGAAAGCTAAAGGATGCGTATGAGCGAGATCACTCCTAACGAACCCACGAGCGATCTGAATCGCACGCAGGCGCAAAACCGCGATGAGGAATATACAGCCGATAATATCCAGGTTCTCGAAGGCCTGGATGCGGTTCGCAAGCGTCCTGGTATGTACATCGGCTCGACTTCGGTCGACGGACTTCACCATCTCGTCTACGAGATCGTGGATAACTCCATCGACGAAGCCATGGGTGGGCATTGCAGTCACATTGAAGTCATGCTCCATCTCGACGGTTCTGCATCCGTTCGTGATAACGGCCGCGGTATTCCCGTTTCCATGCACCCCAAGGAAAATAGATCGGCGCTGGAAGTCGTCATGACTGTCCTTCACGCCGGTGGCAAGTTCGATGACAAGGCCTTCGCCTTCTCGGGTGGTCTTCACGGTGTGGGCGCTTCGGTTGTGAACGCTCTCTCCGAGTGGTGCTACGTGGAAGTTCGCCGCGATGCCAAGGTCCACAAGCAAGCCTATCAGCGCGGCAAACCCACTGGTCCTTTGGAAATCACCGGCACCACCGATGAGCATGGGACCTATACCCGCTTTAAACCAGACCCGGACATCTTCCCGGACACGAGTTTCAGCTTTGAAACGCTGAGTCGCCGTCTGAAGGAACTCGCGTTCCTCAACCGCGGCCTTCGCATCAAGCTGAATGACGAGCGCACCGATCAAGTTGGTGACTTCGTCTACGAAGGTGGACTGGTGTCCTACTGCGAGTTTCTCGGCAAAGGCAAAACGCCTTTGCACGATAAGCCCCTTTATATCTTCGGTCAGCAGTTCAATGACGGCGGCCAGCTGCAAGGCCAGGTCGAAGTCGTTCTGCAGTGGACCGATGCTTACAACGAAAGCCTTTTCTCCTTCGTCAACAACATCAGCACCATGGAAGGTGGAACCCACCTCACCGGTCTGAAAGCGGCATTGACCCGTGTCGTGAACGCCTTCGCGGAATCCTCGGGCATGCTGAAGAACTTCAAGGAAGGCATCACGGGCGAAGATATCCGGGAAGGCCTTGTCGGCATCTGCTCGGTCCGCGTGAAAAACCCTGAATTCCAGGGCCAGACCAAAACCAAGCTCGGCAACACGGAAGTCCGCCAGTGGGTGGAAACCGTCGTGGCCGAAAAACTTACCGATTATTTCACCGAGAACCCCGCGATCGTCAAACGCGTGGTGCAAAAGATCATTGATGCGGCCCGCGCGCGCCTCGCTGCGAAGAAAGCCCGCGAACTCACCCGCCGCAAGGGTGCGCTCGATTTCGCTGGTCTTCCCGGGAAGATGGCTGACTGCCAATCCCGTGATCCGGCCGAGTGCGAACTCTTCCTCGTCGAGGGTGATTCCGCCGGTGGTTCCGCGAAACAGGCTCGTGAACGCCGCGTTCAGGCCGTTCTTCCCCTGCGTGGTAAGATCCTGAACGTGGAAAAAGCCCGTTATGACAAGATGCTGTCGTCGCAGGAGATCAAGCTTTTGATCAAGGCGATCGGCACGGGCATTGGCAAAGAGGATTTTGATGTCAGCAAGATCCGCTATCACAAAATCGTGATCATGACCGATGCGGACGTCGACGGCGCCCACATCCGAACCCTGATTCTGACCTTCTTTTTCCGGCAGATGCCGGAAATTATCGAACGCGGTTACCTCTATATCGCCCAGCCACCCCTTTATAAATATAAAAAGGGCAAGGTGGAGCGCTACCTCAAGGACAACCGTGAACTGCTCGAATTCCTGAGCGAAGTCGGCATGAATAACGTGGAAATCAAGGACAAGGCCGGCCGCTCTTTGGATAAGCCGACGGTCAAAGGCCTTCTGTCCCGTTTCGCCCGCTACAGCGAGCTCCTGGAAATGGCCAGCAAGCGCCGCATCAAGGAGCTGATCGAATATCTCGTGACCCATCCCGAGATCGACGCCAGCTCCATGAGCAGCGAAGAGAAGGCCAAGGAAACCCTGGACGCGATCGTCCACCATCTGACGACCGCTTACCCAGCCAGCCGCATTCAAGCGGAAGGCCAGGTGATCTTCGATCAGGAATACAGTCGCTATAAAATCAAGCTCGAAACCCGCGTGCGGGACGTGCCCAAGGTCTCGTTCATTGATGCAGGCATTTTCAGCGGCGGTGAAATCATCGAGCTGCGCCGCATCAAAAAGCAGATCGAGGAAATCGCCGAAGCCCCCTTCTCCTTCGAACGCACAGGCGGCAAGAAGGAAAAGGAAAAAGCGGAAGTGGAAGAAGGATCCGATGGCGCTCCCCCGGTGACCAATACATCGGCGAGTGGACAGCTCGCGACCTTCGATGAACTCCGTGATTTCATCGTGCAGGAAGGCCGCAAAGGCGCTTATGTGCAGCGTTATAAAGGTCTGGGTGAGATGAACGCCGACCAGCTGCAGGAAACGACGATGGACGCGGAGAAGCGCACGCTCCTGAAGGTCGAGATCGATGATGCCATCGAAGCCGACCTTTTGTTCTCGACGCTGATGGGTGATGACGTTGAACCACGACGGGACTTCATCCAGACCAACGCCCTGAACGTCAAGAACCTGGATACTTAACTTTTTTTAGGTGATGCATGGATACCAAGAATATACAGGCTGTCCACATTGAGGAAGAACTGAAATCCTCATTCCTGGACTACTCGATGAGCGTCATCGTATCGCGGGCCCTGCCGGATATCCGAGACGGTTTGAAACCTGTGCACCGACGCATCCTCTATGCGATGTACCAGCTGAAGAACTTTCAGAATCGACCTTATCTGAAGTCAGCGCGTATCGTCGGGGACGTGATCGGTCGCTTCCACCCGCATGGTGATACTGCGGTCTATGACGCCCTTGTGCGCATGGCCCAGGACTTTTCCATGCGTTATCCCCTGGCCGATGGTCAGGGCAACTTCGGTTCCGTGGACGGCGACTCTGCTGCCGCCATGCGTTACACCGAGGTTCGCCTTCAAAAATTAACCGAACTCCTTTTGCAGGACATCGAAAAGGATACGGTCGATTACGGTCCGAACTACGACAACAAGGAGGAGGAACCCCTTGTTCTGCCTGCCAAATTCCCAAGTCTTCTGGTCAACGGAGCCAGCGGGATTGCGGTCGGCATGGCCACCAACATTCCTCCGCATAACCTGACCGAAATACTCAATGCCCTCGATGCCCTGATCGATAATCCCGATATCACGATCATGGAACTCATGGAGCATGTCAGCGGCCCTGACTTCCCAACGGCCGGCTTGATCTATGGTCGCGCCGGCATTCAGCAGGCCTATCTCACCGGTCGTGGCGCCATCAGCATGCGGGCGCGCGCGCACGTCGAGGATATGCCCAACTCGGGCAAGCAGCGCATTATCGTGACGGAACTGCCCTACCAGGTGAACAAGGCCAAGCTCGTGGAGAAGATCGCCGAGCTGGTCAACGAAAAGAAGATCGAAGGCATTACCGATCTGCGGGATGAATCCGCGCAGGAGGACATGCGTATCGTCATCGAGCTCCGCAAAGGCGAGATGGGCGAGATCATTCTGAATAACCTTTTCAAACTCACACCGCTGCAGTCGAGCTTCGGCGTGAACATGGTGGCTTTGGTCAACGGTACGCCGCGTATCGTGAACCTGAAGGACGTTCTGGAGCAGTTCTACCTGCACCGGAAGGAAGTCACCATCCGCCGCACGGCCTTTGAGCTGCGCAAGGCGGAAGAGCGTGCTCATATTTTGGAAGGTTTGAAGATTGCGGTGGAATCCATGGACGAAGTCGTCCAGCTGATCCGCAGCGCGCCCGACACTGAAAGCGCGCATCAGGGATTGGTCCAGCGCTTCAGCCTCTCCGATATTCAGGCCAAGGCCATCCTCGATATGCGCCTTGCTCGCTTGACCGGCCTGGAACGCGACAAGATTCTGGCCGAATATGCGGAAGTCATGGCGATCATCGCGGACTTGAAAGATATCCTTTCCACTCCGTCGCGGATTGTGGCGATCATCAAAGCCGAGGTGAACGAAACCCGCGAGCAGTTCGGTGATCAGCGCAAAACGGAAATCGTCAGCAGCGATGCCGATGAATTCACGATGGAAAACCTCGTCGCCGACGAGGAAGTTGCGGTCACGATTACAGTGGCTGGTTACGTGAAGCGAACCCCGCTCGAGGAAATCCGTGCTCAAAAACGCGGCGGCAAAGGCCGTTCGGGCATGAAGACCAAGACGGACGACGTGGTGAAGGACCTTTTCATCACCTCGAACCATCAGTCTATCATGTGTTTCACGGATCAGGGCCGGGTTTACGAGCTGAAAGTTTACAGGCTTCCCGAAGTCCCACTGGCCGGTCGCGGCAATCACTTTGCCAACCTGATCAAGCTGAATCCTACCGAAAAGGTGGTTTCGGTGCTGCCGGTCAAGGAGTTTAAGGAAGGCCAGTACATCATCTCTGTTACGGCCAAAGGTTATATCAAAAAAACTGACCTCATGGCTTACGCGAACCTTCGGACCACTGGTATCATTGGTCTTGGTTTGGACGAAGGCGATCGCCTGGTCGATTGTAAAATCACCTCGGGCGAGGACCACATCCTGATCGCCACCAAACTCGGCAAGGCCATCCGCTTTGACGAGAAGGAAGCCCGCCCCATGGGCCGCTCCGCGCGTGGCGTGACCGGGATCAAGTTCTCGGAAGATAACGATGAAGTTATCGGCCTTGAAGTGGTGAACAATAAGGATGCCATTCTTTCCGTCTGTGAAAACGGCTACGGAAAGCGTACTCCGATCGAGGAATATCGCGTTCAAACGCGCGCCGGCAAAGGTATCTACACCATCAAGGTCACCGAACGGAACGGCCCTGTGGTGGGTATCATGCAGGTGGCTGATGACGATCACCTTATGGTGATGACATCCGCCGGCAAGGTCATGCGCTTTACCGTGGCGGAAGTCGGCCTCATCGGTCGTCTGACCCAGGGTGTGCGTTTGATGAACGTTGAAACCGGTGAAAAAGTCACCAGTCTTGCAAAAATTCAGGTGCTTGAAGGAGAAGAAATCTAGTGTCGCGGATTGATCGGCAAACGGTGGAAAAGGTGGCTTCGCTTGCTTATCTCAAGCTGAGCGAAGACGAAATCGCCTACTACCAAAAGCAGCTCGATCGCGTCCTGGATTACATGCAGCAGCTCGACAGTGTCACCGATAGTCTGCCTGCCGATTGGCGGGCGGACCTTGTAGGACCTGTCACACCGGAAAGACCGGATGTTGCCCGGCCTTCAAACGCCGTGGAGAAAGTTTTAAGGGCCGCTCCCAAGGTCGTTGGGACGGCCTTTCAAGTTCCTAGAATCATTGAGTAATTGACGGAAGAGGCCACCTATGAGCGCACTCGAACCCTTGGCTCTTTCCGCTTCTCAAGTGGCTCAGGAGGTCAACGCCGGCAGCCTGAAGGCCCATGATGTGGCGGCCGCATATGCCCGGCGTGTGGAAAATCTGCACCGCGAACTCAACACTCACATCGAGTGGGATAAGGAAGCGGTGCTGAATGAAGTCGATAAGCAGCTCGCTTACATCGAAGCCGCGCGTTACGCGCAAAAATCCCTGCCGCTCGCCGGCGTGCCGATTGCCATCAAAGACAACATCATGGTCGATTCGCAGACGGTCAGCTGCGGCTCACAGCTTCTGCGCAATCATCGGGCCGCCTATGATGCGACCGTTATTCAAAAACTCAAAGCGGCCGGGGCGCTGCTCTTCGGTCGAACCAATATGGATGAATTCGCGATGGGTTCATCCTGTGAAAACAGCAGCTACGGTCCGACGATCAATCCCTGGAATCGGCGTCATGTCGCAGGCGGATCTTCGGGTGGATCGGCGGCTGCGGTGGCGGCACGCCTTACGCCCCTCGCCCTCGGTTCGGATACCGGCGGCTCGGTGCGGCAGCCAGCCAGCTTTTGTGGGGTTGTCGGTTTAAAACCAACGTATGGTCGCGTGAGCCGTTACGGTTTGATTGCCTATGGTTCTTCGCTTGACCAGATCGGAACCTTTGCGACCTCGGTTCAGGATACTGCGCTTCTCTATGAAGTGATCGCCGGTCATGATCCCGCGGACTCCACATCAGCCAGGATCGCTGCGCCTCAGGGCTCGCTCGCATCCACGTCTTCCTTGAAGGGCAAGAGGATTGCCATCATCAAGGAATTCATGAGCGAAGGCCTGGACGAGGACGTTCGCACGCATTTTGATCAGGCCCTCGATGTGTATCGCGCAGCGGGAGCGACGGTGGAAACCGTGTCCCTCCCCCATCTTCTGCACTGCATCCCGGTTTATTATATCATCGCGACAGCCGAGGCCTCCTCGAACCTCGCGCGTTTTGATGGCATTCGCTATGGCGTCAGGAGTCAGAAGCCAGGGCTCAGCCTGCGTGAACTCTATACGCAGTCCCGCTCCGAGGGTTTCGGTCGTGAGGTCAAGCAGCGCATTATGCTCGGCACCTATGTGCTCTCGTCCGGTTACTACGATGCCTACTATGCCAAGGCCAATCGGATTCGCGAGATGATTCGTCGGGAAATTCAGGGGGTTTTTGAGCAGGGCTTCGATTTGATCGCCTCGCCGACCTCCCCGACCACGGCCTTTGAACTCGGACAGAAAACTCAGGATTCGCTGGCCATGTACCTCAGCGACATCTATACGCTTGCCGCCAACCTCGCCGGAATACCCGCGCTTTCCCAGCCGATCGGCCTTTGCCGCAAGGGTTTGCCCATCGGGATGCAGCTGATGGCGCCGGCGTTTGGTGAAGAGACTTTGCTAAGGAGCGCCCAGGTCTATGAGCAGCAAATCAACGGAACAGAAAAGTTCCGACCACGGATTTAACAGCATCCTCTCCCGCTTCGAGCCGGTCATTGGCCTTGAGGTCCACTGCCAGCTGAAGACCGAGAGCAAACTCTTCTGCGGCTGTAAAACCAACTTCGGGGCCATGGCCAACCAAAATACCTGCCCCGTCTGCCTTGGATTGCCGGGTGTACTGCCCGTCCTCAACCACGAAGCCGTGGAATATGCCATCCGCATGGCTCTGGCCGTCGGCGCCATCATTCGGGAGCGCAGTGTTTTTGCGCGCAAACAGTATTTCTATCCGGATCTGCCCAAGGGTTATCAGCTGACCCAATACGATCTCCCCTACTGCGAAAACGGTTCATTGACGCTCGACAACGGCCGCAAGATCACGATCCAGCGCATTCACATGGAAGAGGACGCCGGCAAAAATATTCACGGTGATAACGCCTCCTACGTGGATCTTAATCGGGCCGGCATTCCTCTCCTTGAAATCGTTTCCGCACCGGAAATCAAAAGCCCGGCCGAAGCCGCCGACTATTTGAAAAAATTGAGGGCGATCGCCCGCTATCTCGATATCAGTGACGGAAACCTCGAAGAAGGCTCCTTCCGCTGTGATGCCAACGTTTCCCTGCGCCCGGTCGGTTCGAAAACCCTGGGGACGCGCACCGAGATTAAAAACCTCAACTCCTTTCGCAACGTGGAAAAGGCGATCACCTATGAAATCCTGCGCCAGGCGGATGTTCTGGAAAGCGGCGACAAGGTCAAACAGGTAACACTGCAGTTTGATGCTGCCATCGGCCGCACCCTCGTCATGCGAAGCAAGGAGGATTCACCGGATTACCGCTATTTCCCTGATCCGGATCTCGGCGCTCTCCTTATCAATGAGGCCCGCGTTCAGAACGTGCGCGCCAATATCCTTGAGCTGCCCGAGCAAAAGGTCCAGCGCTTTCAGGACACTTTCAGCATTCCCGAAGCCGATGCCCGCCAGTTGACCGAGGAAAAGGAACTGGCCGCCTTCTTTGAAGATGTCGTGCAGAAAGTCGATGGCGCCGTGGCTCCGAAAATCGTGGCCAACTGGATGCTTAGTGAATATCTGCGGGAATTCAACGCCCGCCAGTGGCATTTTGATAAACCCTTCGTGTCCAGTGAACGCTTTGCGAGGCTCTTGAAATTATTGGGTGAAGGCACCATTTCCGGCAAAATCGCCAAGGCCGTTTTCGAGGACATGGCGGCGAGCGGCTCCGATCCGGACAGCATTATCGAAGCCAAGGGCCTTGTGCAGATCAGCGACAGCGCGGCCATCAAAGCCGTTGTGGATCAGGTGATCGCCGCGCATCCCGAGCAGGTCGCGCAGTATCTCTCGGGCAAGCAAAAGGTTTACGGATTTCTGGTGGGTCAGGTTATGAAGATCTCGGCCGGACGCTTCAACCCGAACCTTCTGAACGAATGTCTGAAGGAAGCCTTGCATGGCAAGTCCTGAGCTGGAGTTGAAGAACCTCCTGCAGGCGGAACGTCAGCAGGGTTATTTCACGGCGGCTTATGTCGAATCCGGTAAGCTCGATCAGGCTCAACCGGCTTTACAGTATTTTACGGGCCCCGACGCTCGAATCTTCGACCTTGCAAGCCTCACCAAAGCCCTGGTCACAGGGCCTCTTGTCCATATCACGCTCAAGGCTGAAAATCTCGACGTGAAGGCTCCACTTGCAGCGTGGGCACCCCGAGACATCAGCCTGCCCGCGTCTCTTCTTCAGCTGACCACGGACGAGGTTTTAGGTCATGTCTCGGGTCTGCCTGCCTGGTGGAACTTTTGGATGCGTCATCTGGATGAAAGGCAGAAGCCAACCCGTGCCGATGCCTTGGGTCTCATGGAAAAGGTCTTGAATCGAATCCCTTTTGGGTCTGAAAAAAAAGATCTCTATTCCGACGTCGGCTATATCCTGCTCGGTTATCTGCTCGAAAAAAAGGCCAAAAAAAGCCTGAAACCCTGGCTTTCAGAAGCAGTATCAGAGCCTTTCGGTTACGCCCCTGATCTGAACCTTCCCAAGGAATCCTATATCCCAACCGGCTTCTGCAAAATCCGTGAGCGCGAACTGCGCGGCGAAGTCCATGATGAGAACTGCGCAGCTTTCGGCGGTATCTCCGGTCATGCAGGCCTTTTCGGAAGTGGGCCCTCTGTCAGTCAGTATCTGAAAGCTCTGCTGCGCGATTCGATGGGCGTTCAGTATTTCGAAGCCAATGACAAGGTCCGCCGCGACACGCAAAGGGAAGGCCTGCTCGGATTCCGCCGCGGCAACGGCGTCAGCGCGGCCCTTTTTGCAAACGGCAACAGCATGGGCCACCTTGGTTTCACCGGAACCGCATTCTGGCTGGAATGGTCCAGCAAAAAATATGGCATCTTCCTCAGCAATCGCGTGATCAGTGGCCGCGTGTCGCCACGCATCACCGATATTCGCAGGAAGGTCTTTCAACTTCTGGATGCAAGCCTTGGCCCATGAAACAATCGCCATCATAGGCCGCGGCCTGGCGGGACTCACGCTCGGTTTTCGCATGGTCCAGGCGGGATATCAGCCTACACTTTTCGGTGCCGCCCGCGGTCCTGACAACGCCAGTCGCTGCGCCCAGGGCATCGTCTGCAATAAAGGCCTGATCTTCGCCGACTCGCCTTTGTTTCGTGCCAAGCTTCAAAGTTTAAAAAAGCTCGAAGATTGGCTCAGCTCTGTGGAAAAAGCCAGTGGCCTTGCCATCCCACGTACCTGGACTGGTGTGGATGAGCCCTACTGGTCTGCTGATGATTTCCAGAAAACATTTCAGCGCGTCTATCGCGGCAATTTCTGGGGCTGCTATCGGCCGCAGAATCGTCCCGCCAAAGACTGGCTCTCTGATTTCAGAACACCGGAAGGCTACGTCCACTATCCTGATGACGCCTGGTTCGATGTCGATGCCACCATGAATTCCCTGGAAAAAGCCTGCGAACTCAAAGGCGCCACATTCATCGACTCCGATGTCACCGAACTGAAAACTCTGCTCGATCGTTATGATCACACCATCATAGCCGCCGGCGCGGGCAGCATGGAACTCTTAAAAGCGTTAAAACTCGAAGTCCCAAAATCCTTTCAGGTCGCGGGCCAGAGTCTTGTGTGGAAACACCAGCCTGAAGCCACGCCCCGTATTCTGGTCAAGGCCACACTCAGCCTTGCCGTTCTTTCTGATCGGAAAATACTCGGCTCCAGTTCGTGGAAGCCCGATCCCCATCACCCGCATGATATCGCCCTGGACCGCGATCAGCTTTTGGATCAGGGAGCAGCTGCCTTCGGCTTTCCCCGCCCATCCTCCGATGTCGTTGAATCCAATTGGGGCACGCGGCTTCGCTTTGCCGACAGAATGCCTGCGCTCGGCCTTTGGCCTGAACAGCCCAAACTCTCAGTTTTAACAGGTTTTTATAAGAACGGCCTGCAGCTGGCCGACCTCTGCGCCGAGCAGCTGCTCTGTGAACTTCAGGGAGAACCCCTGAGTGAATTTGGGGAAGCTTTTCATGTCAGCCGCTTTTTTCGAAGCGGCCGTCGTGCTCCAGGCAGTCCTCCACGGCACTGCCCCCTCAGCCGATCAGAACACAAAGCCGGCACTTAAAAGAAGATCCGCGCCCGGTTTTGCTTCATGCTTCAGAGAGGTTTTCAGATCCTCTTCCACGGTTTTTTCCGGATTCAGGAACTGCACAAAAGGATCTTCGGACGTTCCGAGGCTGAACTTCGAAGATTGCGAGACCGGAATATAGATGACCGCGCCCAAAGTGAAATCAATCGGACCAAAGATAAAATCAAGTGTGGGCAGAAGGCGCAAGGAAAGAGCGGTCAAAGACGACTTGCCGGAATACATCACCTTGGAATCGCCATTCAAATCCGACAGCTGGGTCGCCTCGAAATTCACGGTCGAGCTATCAAACTCAAGACCATTCCCCAGACGGAAATCGACAACTCCAAAATCCACAATCAGCCAATAAAAGTCGAGCCACGCACCAAAGCCCGTACCCGTGGCCGTCGTGTCCATATACTGTTCAAAAGTATTGTCACTGTTCTCGTCATTATAGTCCGACGAAATTTTCTTCGGCAGGAACATCCGCGTGCGCAGACCGGCTGTCAGCTGAAACGAACTGATGCCGAGGCCCAGCTCCAGACCAAAGCCCAGACTTTTCACCGCCGAATCCGCCGACCACATGCTATCCACCTGGCGTCCGACCGGCGTTTCATAGATCAGGTTCTGATAGCTGATCGGTCCCACCAAAGGCAGAAGCACGAGGCCTGTCACATAGCTCTTCGGTGTATCGCTGGGTGTAGCCGGAGCGGCCGCAGCAGGATCTGCAGTAATTCCAGGCGTGCCAGGTGCCGGAGGCCCCGCTTCCACCTTGGCCATCATTCCCATCTGAATTTTCGCGAAGAGCTTGTCGCCTTTAATTTTAATAAAGGAGATCTTGGGCTTGGCCGTCCGAATGAAACTGCAGCCTACCTTCACATTGTTCGCATCATAGAAGCAGACCTTGGACTTTTTCAGAAACTGGGTATCCGTCCCCTCATCAATCGTGATGACTTTTTTAGCAGCATCGATCTTGATGACCTTGGCGGCAAAGCCCGGTGTGGCGCTTACGGACAAAAGGAAGATGATCCATCGAATCGTCCTGATCACAGTTGTTGACCTCACATCTTCTTGTTGATTTTGAAATGAATCCAATCCTGAGCCGTAATCAACCAGGGAGGATAGGCAGCCCCATCTTTAAAATGAATCTGGTTGGTTTCAAAAACGAATGTCGCCAGGTACTCCCCTGCCGCCAGCTTTTGATAATGGTCATCCGGGATCACGAGTGTTTCCTGATCTATTGTATACTGACAGCGCAGAACTGTGCGGCTCGCATCCGCAGTTTTTATGACAAGTTCGTAGCGACTGATTTCGGTGGGATAAAGGATGCTCGGAGTCAGGCGGAACGATTTCGCTCCGACATCCACCGACGGGATCACGTTGCTCAGGGCCCGGTTTCTTAAAACGACTGTTTTGTTCTCTGCATCAATCGTGCTGAGATTGGCAATATAACCGGGAGGAAAGCTTTCAAAGCTCGCGGGCGCGCCTTCCCATTTGAATTTCCAGACCCAATTCTGCTGTCGTTCAATCCCTTCATAGAACTGAACAAGACGCGTCGAGAAAAAGGGATGCTGTGTCGCCATCGCGCGACCAAAGCCATCGGTCGAGACTTCACTCAGGCCATGCAAAGGACGCTTTTGGGCATCCTCGGCCGAAGACAGGCGTGGAAAGGGAGGATCCGATGGCGGCGCTGTTTCACTGCATTGAGTCGCCTCGTCCTGATCATAGGTCGCGCTCATCTTCGCCTTCACCTCGGAAAGCGTAGCGGTCTTCGCCAGCTGGTAGCTATAGATCTCATTGCTTTGCCGCGGCGCCACATAACGGGCGATCACGAGAAAGCCCGCCTGGACTTTATCCAGATTTTGCACCCCTTCACGGAATTCCAGCGGAAAGCCGCTGAGTGCATTCAAAGTTTTCGGCCAGACCGTGATGCGAAAGGTCAAGGGGATGCCTGCAACCAGCCCATCCGCGGTCAGCTTGATGGCTGTGGTTTGACCATCATTGGGACAGTTGAGTGTCATGGGCGCTGTGGGTGCCGGCCGACCGTTGGGATCTTCGGCCCAGTATTCCACGCGGCAGCTATGGGTTCCTTTCAGAGTGAACGAGAGATCCCCGCTCGTCCCCGAGGGACTTCTGGCGAAACGAATCGAGCTATCATCCAGCAGGCCGAAGACCTCCTGGCTTTTCAGCTCACTCCGAATGGAATGCGGCAGCATCTTACAGGCCGCTGAAAGATTGGACAAAAATAGCACTATGAGGATGGTTCTCAACACAGGCACGCTCAATGGAAAGCAAACGTGAGAGACGACACTCTCATTTTAGCAACATCGAAATGACCTTAGTAGCCCCCTGCCGTGAACCCCAGTCCTGTCGCCAAAGGAAAGCACCTTGACCATCCTTATGCGGGGAGGTAGCATAAGCTCCCGTCTACAAAGCAATTCAGAATCTCAAGGTGTAACAATCCGAAAACACTCCTATTTACGAGAAAAAAGATGAGAAAACGTCATCGGACGAAGTACATTTTCGTGACGGGAGGTGTGGTTTCCTCCTTGGGTAAAGGCATTGTCGCCGCCAGTATAGGGGCCCTTTTGGAAAATCGCGGTCTGCGCGTGAGCATGACCAAGGTGGACCCTTATCTGAACGTCGATCCCGGGACCATGAGTCCTTTTCAGCATGGTGAAGTCTTCGTGACCGACGACGGTGCAGAAACAGACCTCGATATCGGCCACTACGAGCGTTTCACGAGCGCGAGTCTCACCCGCCTCAACAGTTTTTCGACAGGTCAGGTCTACGACCGGGTTCTTTCCAAGGAACGGCGCGGTGACTACCTTGGCGGCACGGTGCAGGTCATCCCGCACGTCACCGACCAGATCAAAGAGAACATCTACGCCTCGGCCGAGGGCGCTGACGTGGGCATCGTCGAGATCGGTGGAACTGTGGGCGATATCGAAAGCCTGCCGTTTCTCGAAGCCATTCGGCAGATTCGCTATGATCTCGGCGAAGAAAATGTACTCTATATCCACCTGACCCTGGTTCCTTACATCGGAGCTGCGCATGAACTCAAAACAAAGCCCACGCAGCATTCGGTCAAGGAATTGAGACAGATCGGTATCCAACCGCATATTCTTGTGTGCCGCGCGGACCGTCCCGTGCCGCAGGACCTGCGCGAAAAAATCGGTCTTTTCTGTAACGTCAAGCCTGAGCGCGTAATCGACTCCTGCGACCTCGACAGCATCTACAAGGTGCCTCTCTATCTGCACAGCCAGGGCCTTGATCAGATCATTGTCGATGCCCTCAACATCTGGACCCGTAATCCAGACCTTGGTGAATGGCATCGTATTGAAGAAGCTTTGGATAAGCCGCGCGCTGTCGTGAATATCGGCATCGTCGGTAAATATGTGGAAGTCGTCGACTCCTATAAATCCATCAGCGAGTCGCTGATTCACGCCGGCATCTCCAATCACACCAAAGTCGAGGTCACCTACTTCGATGCGGCCACCCTTAATTCCAGCAACGTCGCGGAAAAACTGCGCGACCTGGATGGAGTCATCATTCCCGGTGGTTTCGGCAACCGCGGCATTGAAGGCAAGATCGCGGCCATCGAATATTTGAGGAAGAACAAGATCCCCTTCCTCGGCATCTGCCTCGGGATGCAGCTGGCCGCCATTGAATTCGCGCGCAATGTTTTGAAGCTCGCCGATGCCGACAGTCAGGAATTCAATCCCAAGAGCGCAAACCAGATCATCCACCTCATGGAAGATCAGAAGTCGGTCACCGATTTGGGCGGCACCATGCGTCTCGGCGCTTATCCTTGCCAGCTGGAATCGGGCAGTCGCGCGGCGGCTGCCTATGAAACGTCCAGCATTTCCGAACGTCATCGCCACCGTTATGAATTCAATAACGATTTCCGCGATGCTTTCGCTGCGCATGGCATGCACTTTTCCGGTCTTTCCCCTGATGGCCGCCTTGTGGAAATGATCGAGCTTGAGGATCATCCCTGGTATGTCGCCTGTCAGTTCCACCCGGAATTGAAGTCGAAACCGATGCATCCCCATCCGTTGTTCAAGAATTTTGTCACGGCGTCCCTGAAGAATCGTGAGAGTCACGCATGAGTCCAGAGTCCTTAATCCAGCACGGTCGCGTCGCCTTAAGAGATGAAAGCGAAGCTTTGCTGGCCGCCGCCGATCGGCTGGATGAAAACTTTGCGAAAGCGGTCGCTTTCATGCGCGATTCGCAGGGCAAGGTCGTGGTGTCTGGCCTGGGAAAATCCGGTCACGTCGGTCGCAAGATCGCCGCGACCCTCGCCTCCACAGGCACGGCCGCATTTTTTCTGCATCCTTCCGAAGCCCTGCATGGGGACCTCGGCATGCTGCAGCCGGCTGATGTGCTCCTGGTCATCGCCTTTGGCGGGGAAACGCGCGAGACTTTGGAAGTGGCCAGGTTCGCGCAAAGACGCCGCATTCCTGTGATTGCCCTGACCGGCAAAATGGGCTCATCCCTGGCCAAGATCTCCGATGTGGTTCTTGATGGCTCTGTGAGCCGCGAGGCCTGCCCTTTGAATCTGGCTCCGACCAGCTCGACCACGGTGGCCATGGCTTTGGGAGACGCGCTGGCGATCGCGCTCATGCATGCCCGTGGGTTTGCGGAAAAGGACTTTGCCCGTTTTCATCCGGACGGGAGCCTCGGCCGACAGCTTTCGCTCGTTCAGGATCACATGCGAACCGACCTCGCCCCTCTGACACCCGACGACTCCTTCGATAAGGTTTTGACCGTGATCACGGCCCAAAACTATGGAATTGCCGCTGTCTTCGACCCCCACCACGAATTGATTGGCGCTATCACCGATGGCGACCTCAGGCGTGCTCTGCAGAATGCCCGTGAAAAGGTCTTCAGCATGAATGCACGCTCCCTCATGACGCAGAAGCCCAAGACCATCAGCCCGGAAAGACTTGCCCTTGATGCGGTTCGCGCGATGGAAGATTTCCGCATCACATCCCTCTTCGTGGTCAACGACCAACATAAAGTGCTCGGCCTGATTCGCATGCACGACCTGCTGGCTGCCAAAATCGTCTGATCGCCCTGTTTTGGAGCTTGGATCACCTTGTGCTAGACTACCCCAAAGCCCGCGCTGGGCTTTAAAGGGCTTGAATCGGTTTCAAGGGATAAGCGATGGGCAAAAACATCATAGTAGCGTTATTCGTTGCCATATTGGCTGCTGCTATCTTTGTCTTCGTCCAAAGAGATAGGCAGGCCAAACCGGAAAGAGTGGGCAGCAAGGACAAGGTGCCGCGCATCAGCCTTGAGGATTTCACGATCTACAAATACGAGCAGCATAAAACTGTATCCACGGTCAGTGGCCGCCTTGCGAACTTTGTCGATCCCGACAGCCTGGAGATGTTCGGCTCCATCCAGGGCTTCAATCATAAGGCGAAAAAGAAGGAATTTTTTGCTGCGGAGTCTGCTACAGTTCATTTCGCCGCGAAAGGCGTGGTGGATCTGGTGAAAAACAGCCGTATTGTGAAGACCGAGATCCAGGACCAGGTTCGCTTTGGATATGACGACATCATTCTTTATACGGACTACGCGAAGTATTTGAACGAGGAAGGACGTCTTACGTCTGATCTGCCTGTTCGCATTCAGGGCCCCCAAGTGGAGTTGAAGGGTGACAAAGGTTTCGAGTTCAATAACAAAACGGGTGATCTCAAAGTTTACGGACCTCTGGAAGGAACCATGCGTGGCACTGAAAAACTGCAGTAGGAACATCGCGAGCGTACTCCTTCTGAGTCTTTTGTCAGCGAGCCTTGCACCCGGCCTGCGCGCGGATATCATCGACGATATCAATCAGCTCGAACCCAAAAAGGATCAGAAGACGCCCACGCCGAAACCTGTTCCAAAGCCGACTCCAACCGCAACGCCGACGCCTGATATGATTCCCGAGCCCGAAGAGCTGCCACGTCCCATCACGCCTGAAGCCAAGCCTGGCAGCAAGGCTCCGGAAAAACCGAAGGACAAAAAATCGGTCAAGGCCCGTCGCGATGCGCCGATTCATCTGCAGAGTGATGGAACCTCCACCTACTCCCGCAATGGCTCGGTCGTCCACCTGCAAAAAAATGTGGTCATATCCCAGGACGATATTCGTCTTCAGTCTGACGAGGCTCGTGTGCTTTTTTCGCCGGATGGCAAAAAGGAAAATAATAATACCGTGCAAACGGTCGAGGTGAATGGCAAAGTCAACCTTACCCGTTTGTCGAAGGACCCGGCGGAACGGATTACAGCGAAAAGTGATAAGGCGATTTTTGATAACAACGCTCAGAAAGTCACATTGGATGGCAATGCCCGGCTCTGGAAGGATGGACATCTGATCAAAGGCGATCGCATTGTTTATGAAATTGTCTCAGGCATGATCAAGGTCGATCGCGCGCAGGGAGTGGTGCAACCGGAGAAAGCGGGCAAATGAGCGAAAAGCAGATTCTGGAAGCACGGGAAATAAGAAAATTCTTTCGTGCGCGGGAAGTCGTCAAATCAGTCAGTTTCAATGTTTCGGAGGGCGAAGTCGTAGGGCTTCTTGGGCCCAACGGCGCTGGCAAGACCACCAGTTTTTATATGGTGGTGGGGCTTCTTTTTCCGAATGAAGGCCAGATTCTGCTGAATAGGGAAGACATCACCGACCTGCCGATGCACGTTCGGGCCCGTCGTGGGATCAGCTATCTGCCCCAGAATATGTCGATTTTCCGGAAATTGACGGTGGAAGAAAATCTTCGCGCCATCATGGAAGTCGTGGGTATTCCTTCGCATGAACGTAAGGATTCGATCGAGCAATTGCTGAACAAGTTCCAGATCACCCACATCGCGAAGTCGCTTGGCGCGGCACTTTCTGGCGGCGAACGCCGTCGCGTGGAAATTGCCAGGGCCTTGATAATTAAGCCGAAATTCCTGCTTTTGGATGAACCTTTTGCAGGTATTGACCCAGTTACCGTTCAAGAAATTCAAAAAATAATCGAAAAGCTAAGGGACGAGGATGGATTAGGGGTCCTGATTACCGACCATAACGTTCGCGAGACGCTAGGGAGCTGTGATCGGGCCTACATTCTCACCAGTGGGCAAATAATTGCTCATGGCAAGCCTCAGGCGATTGCTGCTGACCCCAAGGTCCGTAGTGTATATCTTGGGGAGAATTTCCGAATGTGAGGGCCTCGCGCCTCAGTCACATGAGTCAGGTGTATACGATATGGCATTGGATTTAAAACAGTCCCTCAAACTCAGTCAGCAACTTCTGATGACGCCTCAGCTTCAGCAGGCGATCAAGTTGCTCCAGCTGTCGCGTTTGGAGTTGGAAGAGTTCGTCACCCAGCAGTTGGCAGAAAATCCAGTGCTTGAAGAGGGTGTCACCGAATCGATGGAGGAACGCATCTCCGTCGAACGGGAACGCGAACGCACGGAAGATCAGGTTGTTAATGAACGCATGAGCGAAGCCGCCAGCATTGTGGACAATGTGAGTGGTGAATCCCAGCCCGCTGATATGGACTGGGAGACGTTCAATCGCATGCAGGATTTCAACAATGCGCCGACCAGCTCTTCGAAGCGTGATGGCGACGATGAATTCCCCAGTCATGAAAACCTGTCCCGCGCGGGAACGCTGCAGGATTACCTTATGTCTCAGATCGGTGAAATGGATCTGAATGATGAGGAAAAGAGCGCAGCCGGCCTTGTGATCGGGAACATTGACGACCGTGGTTATCTGCAGGCTTCCATCGAGGAAATCGCGGAAAAAGACGGCATTTCGCTGGATCTGATCGAGGACATGCTGGATGTCGTGCAGCATCTCGACCCGAATGGCGTTGGGGCGCGCGATCTGAAAGAATGCCTTAACCTCCAGCTGCGCGCCGGTCGCCTAAAAAACGGCGTTGTGGAAAAGATTATTGAGAACCATCTCGTCGAACTCGAGACACGCAACTTCCAGGCCATAGCCAAGGCCATGAAGCTGCCCCTCGAGACAGTGATCGAAAACGTTCAGATCATTGCCGAGCTGGAACCCATTCCGGGTCGTCAGTTCGGGGGCCTTGACGCCCAGTATGTGGTGCCTGACGTTTACGTCTTCAAGGTGGCTGGCGAGTGGATTGTGACTCTGAATGATGAGGGCCTGCCGCATCTCAAAGTCTCGAAGATGTACGAGAAGATGGCTGGCAAGGTCGGCGGTCAGAATAAGGATTATCTCAACGACAAGTTGAAATCAGCGCAATGGCTGATTAAATCCATTCAGCAGAGGCAAAAGACCATTCTGCGGGTGACGGAGAAGCTCGTCGAACGGCAGAAGGACTTTTTCGAGCGCGGCGTGGAATATCTGAAGCCGATGGTTCTGCGTGATATTGCCGATGATATCGGTATGCATGAATCCACGATCAGCCGGGTGACCAGCAATAAATATGTGCATACCCCCCAGGGTATTTTCGAGCTGAAGTACTTCTTCAACAGTTCTGTCTCCATGTCCAGCGGTGACAGTCTTGCAAGTGCTTCCGTGAAAAAGATCATCTCTGATATCATTGGTAAAGAGGACCCTCGTCATCCGCTCGCGGATCAAAGGATCGTCGAAATTCTGGAAGAACGCGGCATTCAGTTGGCGCGTCGAACAGTTGCCAAGTATCGGGAACAACTGGGGATTTTGCCGAGCAGCAAGCGGAAAAAGTACTACTAGCAGTTGGGCAAGATTATGACGACGTCGATGGCCGACATTCACGATCCACCTCTTCTGGTGATTGTCACCGGCCTCTCCGGGGCTGGTAAATCCACAGCGATCAAGGCCCTGGAAGATCTCTCCTTTTTCTGTATTGATAATCTCCCTTTTGCCATGGTGGATAGCGCGGTCGATCACTTGCTGCAGAGCAAGTGGACGCCTCGGCGTTATGCCCTGGGTATGGATGCGCGGGATAAGGATTTTATCGCGGGTTTTGCCGATATGCAGGCCCGTCTGAAGCAGCGGATCAAGCTGGATGTACTCTTTTTAACCTGTGCCCCGGATCAGCTGGCGGAACGTTATAGCACAACGCGGCGCAAGCATCCGATGCTGGACAGCGGCGGACAATTGATCGCGGCCATCAAACGCGAGGCGCATGCCCTTCAGGGTATCGAGCGCATGGCGGATGTGTCCTTCGATACGACGACCTGGAGTGTTCATTTCCTCGCGCGTAAAGTCGAGGAGCGTTATTCCGGGCGGCTCGTCGGACGTCAGCTGCATGTGAATATCACGTCCTTCGGCTTTAAAAATGGTCTCCTCAAACCAGCCGACACCATCTTCGACGTGCGGTTTCTGCGGAATCCCTTCTTCGACCCGCAGCTCAAAAACCGGACCGGCCTGGAATCGGCTGTCTCCAATTACGTCTTCGAAGATCCCAATGCCCAGGTCTTCCTGAATAAGCTCGTCGACCTGCATCAGTTCCTGCTTCCTGAATACTATAAGGAAGGGAAGCACTACTTCCGCATCGGCATCGGCTGCACCGGCGGCAAACACCGCAGCGTGTCCCTCGCCGAACGCCTCGCCGTCGACCTTGCCAATCTTTGCATTCCCCAAATTGCCATCAGTGTGAATCATCGCGATATTGACGTTGGAATGTGAGCAGGGGTGCTCCGCACCCCAAGTTTGTTTGTAAGCTCCCCCGTGCCGGGGTCGCTATCGCAGTCATTCAGATACCTACCTCCAGAGTTAAGTTAATTGAGTAAAAGTCAGTTTTCTTTCTTTCAAAGGATTGCCTTCATAAGGAAAGTTAACGGCGAGTTAAACGGCTCTCGCGACGAAGAATATGCTCTGAAAGAGATCATACAGTAAACCATGAGGTCACTATGCGTATCATGATCCTCCAGGGCCACCCTGATACAAACAGCTTCTGCGGAAGTCTCGCCCGCTCCTATCAGGAAGGCGCGCAGTCGGCTGGTCACGAATGTCGCCTGCTGCATGTCGGCGAGCTCAGCTTTGATTCCAATCTGGCTCATGGTTATCGGCAGATTCAGACCCTTGAACCCGACCTCATAAAAGCCCAGGAATGGATCAGCTGGTGCGAGCATCTTGTGGTTGTTTACCCCATCTGGTGGGGGCAGATGCCGGCTCTGTTCAAGGGCTTTTTCGACCGCTGCTTTCTTCCGGGATGGGCCTTCAAATACCACCAGAACGACCCCTTCTGGGACCGCCTGCTTGCAGGCCGCAGTGCGCATATGATCGTCACCTCGGATGCCCCGGCCTTCTATAATATTCTCGCTTATTGGGATTCGCCGATTACCGTTCCGAAGAGAATGATCTTCAGATTCTGCGGTTTTAAGCCTGTCAGGGTCAGTCGCATTGGGAGCATTAAAAATACAACAGATGCCAAGCGCAAAAGTATCCTCGAAGCCATTCGGAAGAAAGGCTCGAGGGCATATTGAGGTTAAATTCTTCAGGGCGTTACAAAGAACTCAAGCTTTACACTCTTATTCTCTTCGTTCCCAGATTTATCAATGATACTGATAGCATCCAGGACATATTTTCCAGGCAGAAACTTTATTGTATCGACTTCAAAGGTCCAAATATCCCCTTCAATTTTCGGGTAACTATTCTGCGCTTGCGATACCAGTCCGCTGATGCTGACCATACTGATGGCCTGGGGCAGCCCGCCCAAATCATCAGAAGCGCTGAGGCTGCCCACCAGTTTATCACCACGTTTGACAGTCGTGGATTGCAGATTCACAGCACTGATGGTGGATTTGACTGTATCGACCTGTCCCGCATTCTCGACTTTGAATAGCAAAGCCCGCTGCTGCGGCTATAGAAAAGGACGTTAAAGTCCTGCTGCAAAGTGACAACTTCATAAACACCCGGCTGAACATGAGCATCCAGCACAATCTCGGTCATCTTACTTGTTTCACTATAGCGGCTGTGAAGTATATTAGTGCCCGACAGGTTCTGCCGATTCCAAACTATCAAAAGGCGGCACAGCGCCCACGATACAGCGCCCGGCAACTGACCGCGCACTGGCCAGGATCTTGGGACAATAACCGATCTGAGCATCCTTGAATTCAGACTCCCCGGCCATTCGGCTACTGAACATATTAGGAGACTGCCTGCAGCTCGTACCGGAGACGAGGAAATACATGGAAGGCTCAATGGAATTTTTCTTGGACGACTTATCACAGGCAAGAGTCGAAGGAAGCAAAACAATGACAGGACCCAGAGTCTTCAGAACTCGGCGGCAACGCATGACAACTCCACAGCAGATAAAGACAGCCCAACGAGGGCTTCGCATTCTACTGCAGGGTCCATACCTACATTTTTCCCTATATAACCTGCTCTTTAACTTGGAACATCAGCCGAAACCCCTACGCCTGTCAAAACCCTATTCGCCCCAAAAGCAAAGCGGGAGCCTTCCCCAGGAAAGCCCCCGCTTCTTCAGTCCAAAGACTTAGCTATAAGTCGAGATATCCGGACAGGTACAAACCAAATTCCTATCCCCGTAAGCGTTATCCACACGCCCGACGTAAGGCCAGAACTTGTTATCCTTCACCCAGCCTTTCGGGAACGCAGCCTGCTCACGGCTGTAAGGACGATCCCAGCCGCCGGTAATCACAGCTGCTGTATGCGGTGCATGCCTCAGGACGTTATTATCCTTCGGCACCTTGCCCTGCTCCACTTCACGGATCTCATTCCGAATGCTGATCATCGTCTCGCAGAACTTATCCAATTCCGCTTTCGACTCAGACTCGGTCGGCTCGATCATCATGGTGTTGGGAACCGGCCACGACACGGTCGGCGCATGATAACCGTAGTCAATCAAACGCTTGGCAATATCATCAACGCTCACGTCAGCCGTTTTCTTCACTTCCTTCAGATCGACGATACATTCATGCGCAACAAGACCGTTCTTCGCCCGATAAACCACGGGGAAGGAGCTATCCAGCTTCTTCGCAATATAGTTCGCGTTCAAAATCGCAACCTGTGTCGCCTTCTTCAGCCCATCCGGACCCATCATGCGGATATACATCCACGAGATCGGCAGAATGCTGGCACTGCCCCAGGGAGCCGCTGCGATCGGACCCACGCCCTTGTCGCCGCCCATTTTCACCACAGGGTGATTCGGCAGGAAGGGAGCCAGGTGCTTTTTCACACCGATAGGACCAACGCCTGGTCCGCCGCCGCCGTGCGGGATACAGAAGGTCTTGTGCAGGTTCAGGTGACAGACATCCGGACCGTATTTCCCCGGACGGCAAAGGCCGATCTGGGCATTCAGGTTCGCGCCGTCCATATAAACCTGGCCACCATTCTCATGAATGATGTTACAGATCTGAACGATCTCCTCTTCGAACACACCGTGGGTCGAAGGATAGGTGATCATCAGCGCTGCAAGGTCATTCTTATGCTCAATGGCCTTGCTCTTCAGATCCGCCAGATCAATGTTTCCATCATTGTCACACTTCACCACCACGACCTGCATGCCAGCCATGACAGCCGAGGCAGGGTTGGTGCCGTGCGCGGAACTTGGAATCAAACAGACCTTGCGATGGCCTTGACCCTGCGACTCGTGGAAGGCATTGATCACGAGCAGACCCGCATACTCACCCTGCGCGCCCGAGTTGGGCTGCAGTGAAATCGCATCGAATCCGGTACAAACAGCAAGGTAGTTTTCCAGCTGCTCAAAGAGCTGCTTATAACCCTTGGCCTGATCCAAAGGCACAAAGGGATGCAGGCTATTCACTTCCGGCCATGTGATAGGCAGAAGCTCGGAAGCGGCGTTCAGCTTCATCGTACACGATCCCAGGGGAATCATCGAACGGGTCAGCGAAAGGTCGCGCGACTCCAGCTTACGGATATAGCGCATCATTTCCGATTCGGAATGATAGCTGTTGAAGATCGGATGCTGCAGATAAGCCGAAGTCCGCACCAATGCAGCGGGAATCGCATCCGCAGCCGACGCAGCCAGATCCTTCAAGACAGGAATCGACTTGCCATCAGCAAAGATCGAAAGAAGCTCGCTCACCTGATGCGCATCCGCTTTTTCATCGAGGGCGATCAGAAGACTGTCATCCAAACGACCGAAGTTGATACCTTTGGCCAGCGCCGCCTGCATCAGTTTATCAGCCTGCGGCTTATCCAGCTTCACTGCCAGCGTATCAAAGTAATTCTCAGACTTCAGAGCATAGCCCAGTTTCTTCAAACCCGTACCCAGCAACTGAGTCAAAGCATGCGTGCGCTCCGCAATCCGCTTCAGACCTTTCGGGCCATGATAGACGGCATACATCGAAGCCATGATCGCGAGGAGCACCTGCGCCGTACAGATGTTACTCGTCGCCTTATCCCGGCGAATATGCTGCTCACGGGTTTGCAGCGAAAGACGATAGCCGTTATTGCCATTCGAATCCTTCGACACACCAATGATGCGGCCAGGCATGCGGCGCTTGAATTCATCCTTGGTTGCAAAGAAACCAGCGTGAGGTCCGCCGTATCCCAGCGGCACACCGAAGCGCTGCGAGTTGCCCACGGCAATGTCCGCACCCAGTTCACCAGGCGAGGTCAGTACGCAAAGGGCCAGAAGATCGGTGGCGAGGGTCACGATCAGACCCTTGTTTTTGGCCTGCGAAATCAAATTTCGATAATCCTCGACGCGACCATCAGCGGCAGGATACTGAAGCAGAAGACCAAAGGCGTCGCTGCCGAAGTTCACCTTCTGAGGATCGACTACGGAAACCTTCAGCCCCAGAGCCAGGGCGCGGGTGCGCACGACTTCAATGGTCTGCGGCAGACAGCTATTCGCGATGTAGTACACATCACCCAGGCCTTCGCCCGCCAGATCGCGACTCATGGCCATCGCTTCCGCAGCGGCCGTGCCTTCATCCAAAAGCGATGCGTTCGAGAAAGGCAGACCGGTCAGGTCAGAGACCATGGTTTGGAAATTGATCAGTGCTTCCATGCGGCCCTGAGCGATTTCCGCCTGATAAGGCGTATACTGTGTGTACCAGGCCGGGTTTTCGATAATGTTACGCAGCACAACGGATGGCGTGACAGTGTCGTAATATCCAAGGCCGATATAGGAACGATTCAATTTATTTTGGCTCATGATGCGCTTCAATTCCGCGAGCGCCTCATGTTCCTGCAAAGCAGCCGGCAGATCCAAAAGCGCCGTGTCCTGGATGGCTTTGGGCAAAGCGGTGCGGGTTAACTCGTCAAGACTGGCATAACCGAGCTCTTGCAGCATAGCTTGGACATCGGTTTCCGAAGGGCCGATGTGCCGACCGGAAAACTGCTGAACATCATTTGCTTTTTCCCAGACGTGAGACATGGAAATGGTCCACCTTTGTGTCGTGAGTTGTCATGAACGCCCGCTAATCTAGCTAAAGAAGAGAGAAAACGCAAATGATCTCCGTGACTTAGTATGCTGACACACGCGGCTGTAACTTGCTGGAATATTGGAGAGAATACTAATATTTTAGGTTTTGTACGCTCGTGAACAAAACGCCAGGACAACTCTCAAGTTTAACCCACAAAATTCCGATGGAAATGATAATCAAAATCATTTAGTTCTACAGAAAGCTGCCCCATGCAGCGTCAAATGGTAGGATGCGATGCAAAAAAAACTACTCGTTCTTCTGGCCCTTCCCCTCGCGACAGGTGGATGCGGTGAAAAAAGCAGTAAAAATTCTGGAACTGTGGATCTTCCTGTCTTCGATCGCCTCGGTCTTTTGAAGGAAATCAGCAGTACGGTGATCGCGCCGCGTTATGAAGGCTTCACCGATCAAAGCAAAGCCATGAAGCAAGCGACCGATGCTTTCTGCACAAACCTGGCAGGAGGCGCGAACTGGGCCTCTGCTGTCACTCCGGTTCAGGCGGAATGGAAAAAATCCATGGCCCTCTGGCAGGAAGTGGAAGCCTGGCAATTCGGTCCTTTGACCGATGAAGAAGGCACGCTGCGTTATGATATCTACACCTGGCCTGTCGTCAACGCCTGCGCGGTGGATCGGCAGCTGGCATCCACGGCCGCAAGCCCTGCGCTTTCCAGCAACGACAGCACCAAGGGCCTCAGCGCCATGGAGTATCTCCTCTTCGATAACGACAGTCTTCATGCCTGCAAGGACACCGTGACGGAAACCCAGGGTTGGAATGAAAAACCCGAGGCCACGCGCCAGGACCTTCGCTGCGCCTATCTTAAACTGCTTGCCAGTGACCTTGTCACCCAGGCGGAAAGCCTGCAAAAGAAGTGGAATGATGGGACGCAGGGCTATCATTTCCAATTGATAGCGGAAGGCTCCGACAGTGAACTGCAATCCCGCATCAATGTGATATCGGACAGCCTTTTCTATCTGGATGCCACAGTCAAAGACAAAAAGTTAGGCGCACCCCTTGGTCTGAATGATGCGTGCCGCACGGGTGTCTGTCCCGATCTGGTCGAACACGCGTTTTCCAAGGAAAGCCTCACCGCCGTGCACCGCAATATCCTTGGCTTTCAGGCGGCTTTCGATGCCGGCTTTGATGACTATCTGAAAGCCGCAGGGGGCGACGACCTCGCCGATCGCTTGAAGGCCGACCTTGATCAAGCCAGCCAAAGCGCGGAAGCCCTGGCGGCACAAAATAGCCTCTCGGGCTTCCTTGCGAATCTGGACCAGGCTGCCTGTGCAGCGACCACGGCCGAGGACCGCAAATCCGAGATCTGCGCGCTTTATCAGGATATCAAGGCCATCACCGATGAGCTGAAGACCGAGTTCGTCTCCATCCTGAAACTGTCCACTCCCGCGCAGAGTTCGGGTGATAATGACTGAAAAACCGGACATGATACTGGAGCATTTGCTGGAACCGGGTCTGATGTTTTTCGACCCGAGCAAGCGCTTTTTCTGGGGAAGTCTTCTGGCTTCCCTGCTCCTTATCGTTGTGCTGTCGGGATCGCGGCGCAGCGAACATCTGCGCATCCTCTTTTCGCCGAAGATCTGGTTTCACCGCTCCTCGCTCGCGGATATGAAACTCATCCTGATCAATAACCTTTTCCGTGTCCTGGTGTTCCCGACATCTTTCGTCACAACGGTGGGCATTGCAGCCGTTGTTTCCCTCCTCCTAACCAAGATTGCCGGCGGCAAACCCGACCTCGGCTGGTCCCCCTTCTGGGTCACGGCCCTTTACAGTGTGGTCATTTTCCTGGCCGATGACTTTGCCCGCTTTTACTTTCACTATCTCCAGCATCGCTGGCGCTGGCTTTGGGTCTTTCATCAGGTGCATCACAGCGCTCTGGTCATGACGCCATTGACCCTGATGCGCACGCATCCGGTCGATATTCTTTGGGCCCGTGTGCGCAATGCCATCACCTATGGTTTTGTCACAGGCATATTCTATTTCCTCTTTGGATCGGCCGTATCGGGCTGGGATATCATCGGGGCCGAGGCGCTCGGTTTTCTCTTCAATCTCGCCGGCTCCAATCTCCGCCATTCCCAGGTCTGGATTCACTTTGGTCCATTGGAGAAAATATTTCTCAGTCCCGCCGCGCACCAGATCCATCACAGCGTGGCCGTGGAGCACTATGATAAGAATTTTGGTGTATGCCTCGCGATTTGGGATCATCTCTTCAAAACGCATTTTCATCCGCGCAGGGTCAGCGAGCCTGTTCGCTTCGGACTCGAACATTCCCCACTGTCCAACGAACGGCAGAGTGTGATCACCCTTTATGTGCAGCCCTTTCGCGAGCTCAGGAAAGCTGATCCACGATAGCGGCTAACCGCTGATATTTCCCCGGAAAAAATCTTATTCCTCGGTAATCTTTAAAAGAAAATGCCAGCGGATATCACATTCTTCCCAGGTGTTCCGATCTTCCTGAGGTGACCCGGGGAGGATCGCACATGGAACTCAGGCCGAAAGCGCGAAATCTTTTATTGTTCATGCTGCTGCCTGCATGCGCTGCACCCAAGGAAGAACCTGAAGTGAACGTTCGCTATGTCGTGCCCTACTTCCGCGATCTTTTTATGGATATGCCCAGCTCCCTGTCTGCGTCTTCGGGTTCGCCCGTCTGGAGCTATGGAGGCAGTGTCATGAAGCATGTTCTCGTCCCCCACAGCATGATGGGAATGGTCGAAGACTGGAGCGGCAGCATCCAGACCGTGATGAATGAACTCTTCGGACAGCCCGAGTGTCTTGACATTGAAATCAGCAACGACCTGCCCGACTGCAGCAAGCGCCTTGGTGTGATTGTGGGTTACATCGATGAAAATCCAATCGTCTTCACCGTGACGCCGGGAAGCCTGGCCGTTGATCCCGCTCCCAGTCATGTGAAGTATTATAAAAATGCCGCTGGGTCCGACTATGATTACACCTTCGAGATCTACTGGAAGAACAAGACGACCAAACTCCACGTTCCGGGTCTTGTGTTTCAGGTCACCAAAGTTTCGGATACGAGCTCAAGGGTTGAGCTGAGCTATTATTCCAGTGTGGCTTCCAATTCCACTGCAGGCGGTTCCATGCAGGCCTTGCTCGACGAATCGGATGAGTCCGCTTCGATGTCCGTGAAGATCTTTGATAACAACCGAACGTCGGATGAACTCCTGCCAGCCCGCTGGCAGATGGACGTCCTGCGCGATACGTCCGGGGTCCTGACAGGATCCGCGGTAGGTTGGCGACCAGAGATGGCAGAAGACAAAGGCACGATTGCACCTTTGAACACCAGGACCGAGATGGGCTATGCATTCACTTTCGCGGCCGATACCGCGGCCAATTACGCTGCCCTGAACGTCGCGGCCTTTCCTGTGGAATCTTTCAGAGCATCGTCCAGCTATTTTTCCAGCTTTGACATCAATTCCATCCTGAAGCGCTACACCCTCGACTTCGTACGCGCAAGCAGCCCGAGTTGGGACTGTAACGTGATAGGTGGTCTTTTCAATTTACCGGCAAACATATGCACGACGAACACGACCGTAGCGGATAAGCAGGTTTTGGATGGGCTCTCCAGTTTCTGCGCGCGGACACCCACGGCGGTCATCTGCGGCAATGATCGTTCGGAATATCGCCTCCTTGCCAATCCCCTATATTTTGATGGCAGCGGCCTTCGCGCAACTGGAGTGACCAGCAAACCTTCGGATGCACGCTACACTGATCTTGAGGGTCGACTCAGCTCTTTGACGGTTCCTGATTTGGAAGCCTTGAAAGCGGAAACTTCCCCATCCCCCGGCGCTGGAACGAGCGCCGTCCCATGAAATAACCCGGGGTTGACTTCCCATTGGATTGTGCCATAGTTTAACTGTCCCCTCTTCGGACCAATGGTGAGCCATGCAAACGTTTCTCAAAAATTTGAGCTTACGCCCGGGAATTTCTCGGA
>NZ_DASTAT010000073.1 GCF_035712445.1 Oligoflexus sp.
CGCCACGCAATTCCACCCGCTGGGACCCGTTTTTATCATCCCAATTCCGCAGATCCATCGAGCCTTTTTGCAGCTGGTAGTCGCGGGCGTGAAAGGGCCGGACGCAGCCGCCGAGACAGGCGAGAAGCATGAGGAGAAAGCCGCTTTTACGTAAAATACCCAAAATGGTCCGAGACTCCAGAATAAATTCGCAAGGTTCTCTTCGGTCTGATGCTCCCGCAGATTGAATGGAGATTTTTGAGTCTTTCCCAACGAATGTCAGGAAGTTCTGTTATACCCGGCACTCCTGCGCGCGCGGCAAGGCTTGCCCTCTTAACTTGCCCTGGAAACCTGCTAGTATCAGAGTGTCCCATCGTATTTTTCGTTAGAGGGGTTGGCATGCTGAAGTTTCGCGGGGCGCAAGACAGGCTAAAAACCTGGGTTCTGGGCGGTGTCGTCCTGAGCCTGACAGCATGTAGCAAGGATCTTCTGGAAGTTCAGTATCCCCAGATGATTTCGCCTGTCGAAGCCTATACAGAACTCACCAAACTCGCTGTGGGTATAGACAGCAAGATGGATCCCGTCCTGCGTGACGAGGTGATGAAGGGTCTGAAAGCCTGTCCTCTGTTCACGGATGTGGCCGCCATGGATAAACCCGTACGGGTCAGCGGCAGCAATCCCAAGGATTATTTTGATGCTCTGATCAAACGCTCGCAGCAGGCGCAGCTCTCGCAGGGCATCATGAGCATTCAGATCGAAGACAACTCCGAATCATCCCAGCTCGAAAAAAGCCAGGCCTTTGTGCTCGCCGATCAGTCGGCCAATGACTGGTATCCATCCTTTGGGATTCCAGCCGTCGGAACGCTGGGTTTTCCCAAAAGACCCGAGGTGGCCCCGAAATGGACGCTCCGCAAACGCGATACCTACGTGCGGGCCGAGAAGCTTCAGTATATCGTGCGCTTCGTGATGTATAATCGCGTCGCAGGCAAGATCGTGCATGACCGCATCGTGACGAATAACTCGACGCTTCTCAACTATTCGCGCAAACCCACGCTGAAAAAACCCAAGTTCACCGAACTCATCCAGCGTTCGGTGATGGAAGAGATCATGTTCTATGCCTGTCCCGCCAAGGATCAGGTGACGCGCAAACTCTATTATGTGAAAAATCCCAATGCCGAGGGCGAGCAGATCAACGAAGGCGTGGACCTGGCGGATGAAAATCGCTGGGCTCTGGCAGCCACCAAGTGGAGCAATGTGCTCCTCAAGGATAAAAGGAACGTCGTGGCCCATCATAACCTCGGCGTTCATTATGAACGCTCGGGTGAAATCTTTCAGGCCATGGATCATTTCAAGCAGGCGCGCTTCGGCAAAGCGGGCAAACAGATGGACAACGTCATCGACGAAATTCGCACGCAGTATCAGCCGCGCATGGATGGAACGGCGGTTTATCCGCAGGTGACCTTCGTCACCGGGGGGAACTGGGCCTTTGTGCGTTCGGACGATATGGAGATGATGGACGGGCAGACTTACTCGCTCTATCGCTTCGAGCCCGTCGTCAGTCCTGAAAATTCCCGCACCGTGGGGCTCTCAATCCGCGAGGTCGGACTGTTCAAGGTGGCCGCGCCTTCGGCTCAGTATTATCCGGGGCGCATCAAGGAATTTCTAATTGATTATCCCGTGAAGCCAGGCGATTTCGTCATCGTCGAATGATCAGGAGGCCGCCGGCTCCTGGGTGAAGCCCGGCATGGTCGCGACCAAAGGCCAGGCATCGAAGAGAGGCGCTGCATAGTCACTGCGGATACCGAGGCAGAGGACGATGCGGCTGGCGCCGATGACAAAGGGCACCTGAAGAAAGTAGCCCGGGCTCCGAATCAGACTGTGAAACGCTGAATCCGAGAAGGCCGCTCCGCTGTAGACCTGCTCGAAGCTATACCCGAACTGCTTGCTCAGTCGATTGAATTCCTGCCCCATTTTTTGAATCATGGTGCTGAAGACCCGAATCTGCGTCTCGGAATCCTCCAGATCTTCACCGTCCTGCTTTTTCACCCGCTTGGCCAAAAGCTGGGCGGTCGCATAATCCATCTCGATGGCCAGCGTGTATTCTCCCTGCCATCCGCCGGCGTGGAAGACGTAAACAGCTTCGGTGGGATGAGGCTTGGTCATGGCCGCATGGATGCCCTGTCGCCGCGCATCGACCCCGAAGGAGCCGCGGAGCGTGCTCTGGCAGACATCCATAGCAAGGTTCAGAAGCCGCACGTCCATGATGTGGGCCATGCGGTTGTCCATGTTGATTTCAATTTCCTGCATCGAAACCTGGTAGGTGGTGTAGCGGAGCACAAGATCAAATTTCTCGTTGTCGAGTTTGAAGGGCAATTTGAACGAGGCGCCCGGCGCGGTGTCCTTGTTCAGGAAATGATCCCCGCTATGCACGATCTGCAGCGAGGTCTTGAGCGTCCAGCCGAAGTCCCGCAGCTCGTTCCGCATGACGCCCATGATCTGATTGGTGATCTCGGCGAGCAGGTCCATGCCCAGCTCGCGATCCACCTGCTCGGGCGGCAGGAAGAGGATGGTCTGACCGAATTTCTTCAGGACGCTTTCATTGGTAAGCAGGGTCAGGGATCCATAGATGCCATCACCATAGAAGGTCATGACTGCGGCGATGGTTTCCGTGGATTCCTCGGCTTTGACTTCGGTGACCTGGGATGGCACGAGGGTCAGCTGGGTGTTGCGGTGCACCACGTTCATCACGCTGGTCAGGATGCTTTTGAAATAGCGGGCATCCAGTTTGTAGTTGGATGGCGTCAAAAGATTCCTGAGGCAGGCGAAGATGAATTCCAGGCTGAAGTCATTCTTGGCCTTGCAGAGCTTATCAGCGGGAATCGCGCTCATCAGTTTCTCGGCGTTATCCGGCGAGGCGATGATGAAGGGAAAGCTCTTCGATCTTTCGAGGCAGCCGATGAAGACATTGGCCTCGGAGCGTTCCATGGTGGTGGCGGTGAAGATGATATCAATCTTTCCGGCTTCGATGGCATCGGCGGCCTGGTTGATATTCTGCCGATACACAGTCAGTTCCATCCCGGACACTTTCTGAAAACGTTCCACGGCCGTCATGGCAGCCGCCGCCATGTCCTTGGATGGACGCAGAATGAGTATCGTCTTCGCCACGCGTATTCTCCTTAGATTTCCTGCATGGATTCGATGATCCGCTTCCAATAGTCGAGGTGACTCAGGCATTGGCCGACCGTATCCTGAATCTTCTGCATGGTGGCGGGTTTGGTGATGTAACCGTGCACGCCATTCATAAAGCATTCAAAGGCCGCGCTGCACGAACGATCGCCGGTGATGGCGACGACCTGGATGCCGCGATTGAGGCCAATGATCTGCCGCACAAGATCAAGGCCATGGATGTTCGGCAGGTGAAGGTCCGACAGCACGAGGCGGACTTCGTTATGCTGCACGTATTCCCAGGTTTCCTGGGAGGACGAGAACGTCACGACTTCCACGAGGTCACCGAAGAGTCGCTTCACGACTTCGGCGATCACTTCCAGAACTTCTTCCTCGTCGTCGACGATGACGACTTTATGGGGAGGGTTCAGCATCTCTCAGGCCCCTTTTTGGCTTTGAATTTTCTTATAGTTCAGGACATCGCCCTGGCGAATCACGCGGTCTTTGATGCGGCTGAAGTCCTTCGAACTCTCTTCCTTCTTCAGCTCATCCTTCAAGGCGAGGATCTGGGCTTCGGCCCTTTTATAATGAGGCGGCGCCAATTCCTGGCATTTTTCGAAGTAGGCGAGGGCGGCCGGCAGATCGCCTTTTTTCTTCATGCAAAGGCCGAGGTTCAGCCAGAGCTTATAGGCGATTTCCTTGTTCGGGAGTATTTTCATGGCATTATTATAAAGGCGCTCGGCCGTGCGGAAGTGTCCGGACTCAGCCATGGATATGCCTTTCAGATTGAACATCCGGGCGATTTCCATCGACTGGGCCGAGGCGATCTCGGCCGTGCCGGCGATATTGGTGCGGCCTTCGACCAGGTTCGCGGCCAGGATTCCCTGCTTCGCCCTCTGATTTTCCGGCTCTTTTTCCAGCGCGGCTTCGAAGGCGGTGATGGAGCGCTCCACATTTCCCTGCTCCAGGTAGACGTCGCCCCAGTGCAGAAGGTTTTGCAGATGGATTTCCGCCAGACGCAGGGTCTGTTGAACGATGGCATTATAGTTTTCAGTGTCGCCTTTTTTATAGTAGATCGAGGCGAGGAGGTTGGAAACCTCCAGCGATTTGGGGCGCATTTTCTGGGCCAAGAGCGCGGCGTCCAGGGCGCGATCCAACTCCTTGAGGCCCAGATGCACCTGAGCCGACCAGATATGAAAGCGCAGCGAATTCTGGAAGCGATCGGCCATGACATTCAGGGCTTTTTTCGCCTGGGTGAACTGTCCAGAGGCCAGGGCATTGAAGGTTTCGTTGGCCTGCCTCAGAAAGCTGATGTTCGAGGCCATGTAGGTCTGCACCTTGGCCACGGTATCGAAGAAGCGGCGGCTATGGAACGGCTGCTCGCAGAGCCAGACGAAATCGAGATCATCGAAGAGCAGCTGCGCATAGTCGGAAAGCTTGTCGGAGATGAAGAGTATCGGCACGGCAAAGGTTTCCGGATTGCTGCGAAGATGCTGCGCGGCTTTCAGGCCATCGAGCTTCTCGGGATCGCGGTTATAGACGATGTAGAAATCGTGCAGATCGAGGGAAGGCGTCTCGTTTTTCTGCGGAACCTTCCAATCGTGCGGCCACCCCAGCAGCTTCTTATAGCCGTTCAGTGCCTGGACCAGGTCATCGCTGTGATGGATCAGGTGAATCGTGCTCATGCTGTCTCTTTCGGTGAAAGCCCAGAGTCTTTGCCTTCATTTTAACCTACTCCTGGGCCAAAAGCACGAAACGTGAACCCGGGAAGCCCAGCGCTTTGGATAAAATGAGAAAGTCGCAGAAAAGTTTTTCGTTATCAGGAAATAAACGTGATCCTTGAGCAGCAGCGGATCGGGCGCCCTATTCCATGCTAAGATGATTACGATTGCTCAAAGGAACGCCTCTATGCTGCCCTCGCGTCGCCAGTTCACCTTGCTCCTGATGTGCGGAACCCTGCCGGTGATGACAACCGCCAGCCTTGCTCCGATTTTGCCTGGACTTCATCGGGCCTTTCGTGATGTGCCCCAGATTGATGTCCTGTCGCGCCTGGTGCTGACGGCCCCGGCCCTGTCCATCGCCATGGGGGCGCTTCTGGCCGGTTATCTTTTGGATCGTTTGGGTCGCCGCAGTGTGCTGGCGGTGAGCCTTATGATCTTTGCCCTCTTTGGATCGTATGGGCTTTGGACGCAGGATATTCAGTGGCTGATCGGGGCGCGGTTTATTTTTGGTTTTGCCGTGGCCGGTATCATGACGGCAACCGCGACTCTCCTTGCCGATTTTTTCGAGCCGAAGCATCTGCGCAGCAAGATGGGTCTGCAGGCCGGGATCATGGGCGGCTGGGGAATTTTTGCACAGACGGCCTCGGGCTGGCTGGCGGAAACCAGCTGGCGCTATCCCTTTGCCTTGTTTTTAGCCGCGCTTCCGCTTTTGCCCTTGGTCTGGCTTTGGCTCCCGGAAACGATCAAAGTCCAGGCCGAAGAGAACGCGGTACCGGAATCCAAAGGGCCCATCTCGCCACAGGCTTTCATCATCGGATTTTTTTCCTTCGCGGCCATGGGGCTCTTTGTGGTCGTGCCGATTCAGGCGCCCTTTTATTTCGGACATAAGCTCGGCATCGGTCCGACCTCGACGGCCATCCTTTTAAGTGTGCTGACCGGCGCGAGTTCGTTGACCTCGCTCAGCTTCGCCTTTCTGAAGGGACGCTGGACGCAGAAGACGATCCTCACCCTCGGCTTTCTATCGATGACCATTGGCTTTCTGATGCTGAGCCTCTGGACGCGGCGCCTTGTGCTGGCAGGTGGAATGGCGGCCATCGGCTGCGGCATCGGCAGCATAGGTCCCAGCATCAGCGCCTGGATCGCGGAACTCACATCACCGAGCTATCGCGGTCGGGCCATGGGCTTGCTTACGACTGCGAACTATCTCGGACAATTCTCGGTGCCGCTCTGGAGTCAGCAGCTCCTGGAACCGTATGGGTACGAAGGCCTCTTTCTCACGGCTGCGCTGGTGAGTTTCCTTTGCAGCGTGAGCGTCATGCTGAGCCTTCGCAATCTGCGTTTGCACGCAGCTGGCACCAATGTGGACATGGTCGTCATGCCAGCCCCGGATTCCCGGGACAAAGAGAAAGACTCAAGGCTTTCGTCTTAAGAAAAGACCGTCCTTATGTACTAGTCATCAGCAAAAAGCGCGTCAATAAAGTATTGCTGCGGTCTTGAATCGCACGCAACTTAACTCTGATTCGCCTGCAAATATTCAATAGGACCTTGGTTTTTTTGCGTTCAGCTGCTAGACGAGTAAGTCGGTCTTGTCATGTTGAGCGGGAGTTGCCATGCCTGTATATCAAGCCAGGTCCATTCGACAAATGGTGCTGCTCGGGTTTCTTGTTGTTCTCTTGCCCGTGCTGGCGGCTTTGTTCTATGGAGCGAACGCGCTGAGTTCCATGGCCCGCAATCATCGTGATCATCTCGTCACGGCGGCCGATGCCGCCGAAACATCCCAGAACCTCGCCAAGAGTCTTCTCGATTTGGAACGCCTCGCGCGGCAGTATCATCTGCTGGCGGATGGGAATCTTCTGTCCGTCTTCAATGGCGAAGTGGACAAGGTTTTGGAAAATCTGGACCGTCTGCGCGCCCTGCATCGCGATAATGATGTCGTGGTCCATGCCAATCGTCTGGAAGAACTCGTCAAAGAGATGCGCACGGGCCTCAACGCCGGGGCCTCGGATGGGGATGCGGTGTTCGAAGCGCTGCAGCTGATCCCCGAGATGCGCAGCGCCGTCGAGCGTCTGCGAACGGCGATTGAAGAGGATCTGAAGCACAAGGTGGAATCGGCGAAGAAACTCGCGGAAACCACGCAGTCGCGGCTTTTGATTATGGGCCTCACGGTCCTGCCGGGGACCTTGCTCCTGGTCGCGTTCTTTTCCGTTTTGATCACTCGACCGATCAAGACCATTGATGCCACTATCAAACAGATTGGTATGGGCCATTATCCCAGTCATGTGGATTTAAGAGGCCCGCGCGATCTTTCCATCGTGGCCAAGCGTTTGACCTGGCTCGGCCAACGGCTCAAGGATTCGGAGGCTTCGCAGGAGCGCTTTTTGCGGCATATTTCGCATGAACTCAAAACCCCCCTCGCTTCCATCAAGGAAGGCATCGAGCTTTTGGCCGATGGCATCCCCGGACCCATCAATCCCAAGCAGCGCGAGGTCCTCGATATCCTCCAGAGCGGCCTTCTGCACTTTCAAAAGCTGATCAATAACCTGCTCGACTTCAACCTTCTCAGGGGCAACAAGGCCCTGATGCGCTCGCCGATCGTTCTGAAGGATCTGATCAGCAATCTGGTGCGCATGCATCAGCTGCCCGCATCACGCAAAGGCATACAATTCGAGCTGATCGGTGATCCTTTGAACGTCGCGGTGGATAAGTCGGTGCTCAGCGCCGCCATTGATAATCTGCTTTCCAATGCCCTCAATTTTTCCCCAGCCGGGGGCCGCATCATCGTGCGCTGGTATCGGCGTGACGATGACCTCGTGATCGTGGTGCGGGATGAAGGTCCCGGCATCTCGCGCGACGAACGGGAGAAAGTCTTTCTGCCGTTCTATCAAGGCAAAGCGACGCGCGATGGACCACTGAAGGGCACCGGGCTGGGACTCTCCGTAGCCCGGGAATGCGTCAACACGCACGGAGGCGAACTCCTGATCGTCGATGCCGACAAGGGGGCTTGTTTTGAAATTCACCTGCCCCAGGTTTTGCGTCAGGACTCTCCGGCGCTGTCGCAGAAAAGCGACAGATCACCTCGCCCCTGGACGGAGGCACAGGACATTACATGAGAACAACGTTCCTCTTCCTGGCTGGTTGCTTTTGCCTTATGTCATGTGTGCATAAGGGCGGCGACGGCCCACGACCCCTGCCTCAGCCGATATTCCGCTCGGACGTTTCCATTTGGGTTGACTACGTCAATAATTTGGAAGCCCTTAGCCCCAAGGAATTAAAAAACGAATACGATCGCCTGAAGCGGATCAAGGATCCAAGTTGGGATGACGAACTGCGCCTTTCGCTTGCCAACAACGTGCAATCATTGAAGGCGCATAATTATCAGAAGGCCTCGGAAATCCTTGGCGCGGCAACTGGGCGCATTCAGGGCAACAGTGATCTGAAGGCCTGGCTGCGCCTCTATGGACAGCAAGTCGGTGCTCTGGTTCAACTCGACAAGGAACTGGCCGAGGAAAAGCGCCAGCGCACGGAACTCGAAAAGAAACTGAAAGCCCTTTCTGACATCGAACGCGATATCAGCGAGCGCAGCAAAAAGACGGATATAGCACGGCCCTAGGACAGTGGCATGCAACTTGTAATGATCTGGTTTTTACACTGACCTGGTAGGAGACTTCCATGAGCGAGGCAGCTCGGATTTTGCTGGTCGACGATGACCAAGGATTTCTTACACTCCTTTCGATGCGTTTGAGTGCCGAAGGTTTTGCTGTGGAAACGGCCTATAGCGGTCGGGAATGTTTGCAGAAAATTGAAGGCTTTTTGCCGGATCTGGTGATCAGTGATCTGCGCATGGACGTGATGGATGGCATGGAGCTTTATGAAAAGATCCATAAGCTCATGCCCTTTGTGCCCGTCATTATGATCACGGCCCATGGGAGTATTCCCGAGGCTGTCGCCGCCACGCAACAGGGTGTTTTCTCGTTTTTGCCAAAACCAATTGACCGGGCTCAGCTGCTGGAACTGATCCACAAAGCCCTGGAGCAGAAGGGGCGTTTGCCCGAAAGCCTGCGCGTGGATTCGGAGTCGGGCTTTGTAACCCGCAGCCCACGCATGCTGGAACTCTTTGAACAACTCAAACTCGTGGCGCCCTCGGAGGCCAGCGTTTTGATCACAGGTGAGAGCGGCAGTGGCAAGGAGCTCTTCGCCCGCGCCATTCACTCTGTCAGCAGTCGCGCACAGGGGCCGTTTATCGCGATCAACTGCGGTGCGATCCCTGCAGAACTCCTGGAATCAGAGCTCTTTGGTCATGTCCGCGGTTCGTTTACGGGCGCCAACAAGGATCACCCCGGTTTATTCCAGGCCGCCAAGGGTGGAACGCTCTTCCTCGACGAAATCGGTGATATGCCTCTGGCATTGCAGGTGAAACTGCTGCGGGTTTTGGAAGAGAAAACAATCCGTCCAGTTGGCAGCACTCAAACCATTCCTATTGACGTGCGTATCATATCAGCGACACATCGTGAATTGCCTCAAATGATCCTCGATAAGCATTTTCGTGAGGATCTTTACTACCGACTCAACGTCATTCATTTCAGTTTGCCACCCCTCCGGGATCGCCGTGAGGACATCCCGCTCCTCGCTGAAAGCTTCCTGCGTGACGTCGCCTCGAAGCAAAAGCCAGGCGTTCGCGCGTTTGCGGCGGGGGCCATGGAACTCCTTACGGCTGCGGAGTGGCCCGGCAACGTTCGCCAGCTTTATAACGCGGTGGAGAAAATGGTGATCCTGTCCCCAGGCCCGATCATCTCAGCCGCCCACGTGCGCTGGTGCATAGGCAGCGAGGCGCTGGAGACGCCGTCCCTGGCGGAAGCCAAGAATCAATTTGAACGCGATTATCTGATCGAGACTTTGAAGAAGACGCATGGAAATGTCAGCAAGGCCGCGCGCGCCGCAAAACGGAATCGCACGGACTTCTATAAGCTGATGGCGCGGCACAATCTTCAGGCGTCGATGTTCAAGATGGGCCGCCGTGAAGAGGAAACGGTGGAGTAAGGCTTCTTAAGCCGTCACCCGCATCTTCGCTCCACCATCAAGTTTCAAAGGCAGGGTCACATGCGCGCGTGTGCCCTGACCCTGCTTCGATTCCATCTTGATCGTCCCACCCAAAGCCAGAACTATTTTGCGGCAAAGGCTAAGGCCCAGGCCTGATCCGGTGCGGCTGTGATGCCGGGGATCATCGCCCTGATAGAAAAGATCAAAGCAGTGGGCCAGCTGCTCCTCGTTCATGCCGATGCCGGTGTCGGTGAAATGAAAGCGGAGCGCGAGCACATCCAGAACCGTGCTCTTATGAAAGTTCGCATCAATCTGCACCTCCAGGCTCACCGAACCCTTGTCGGTGAACTGCACGGCGTTCGAAAGAAGCTGGAACATCACATTATGAATGCGGTCCACATCACCGATGAAATTCTGCGGGATGTCCTGATCGGCTTTGATGGAAAGGGTCAGCTTCTTCTCGTCGCAGAGCGGCTGGAAGTGCGTCCGGCAGGTTTCGAGCAGACTTTTCAGCGTAAAGGGCTTGGCCGCGAAACGGAAATCATTCTTATCCATCTCGGTATAGATCAGGATGTCCTCGATCAGGCGCGACAGATGCCGCGTGGAATTATGCGAGTTGCGGATGATCTTCAGCGCTTCCTTATCGTTCTGGCTATCGAGCAGATCCTCCAGCGTCATCAGGATCACATTCAAAGGCGTCCGCAGCTCATGGCCGATGATGCTCAGAAATTCCTGCTTGGCGCGATCCGAGGCCTCGGCTGTCTCGCGCGCTTTGCGCAGCTCTTCGACGTAGATTTTGTTTTTGGTGTTGAGCCACCATTTTTCGGCAAGGTTGATGACCATCTGCTTCATCTCGGTCACTTCAAAAGGCTTCGAGAGGAAGAGGTACTTATCATTCACACCCAGCTCGTGCGCGATATCATGCCACGAATAATCGGAATAGGCCGAGCAGATCACGATCTCGATATCCTGATCGACTTCGCGAATCTTGCGGATCGTCTGCAGACCGTCCCAACCCGGAGGCATACGCATGTCGACGATGGCGACGGAATAGGGTTTGCCCATCGCCACCGATTTTTTCACGAGCTCATAGCCTTCCTGCCCCTGAAACGCGGAATCGAAAGTCAGATTCAATTCCTTCTTCAGATTCTGATTGGTGGACGAGGGCCCAAACAGATCCTGTTTCAAGGCATCCAGAAGATCGTTCTTCCTGGACTGAAAAATGGTGCGGATATTGTTGTGGATCTCTTCAACATCGTCGATGATCACGACGCGCGTTTCTTCCATTCCTCAGATCCTCAAGGCAGTTACAGGCAAGCAGCTTACGGAGAATTCCGCCAAGACGAGGCATGCCCCTATCCTTCCCATTATAGAGCAGGAAAACAGGGGCGTCCATGGAAGGAGGGCAAATTGCGGACTTCGTATTATCCCTCATAAGTCGGGAAGAGAGAGTCGGGACGGCTACTTAACAAAAGTCATGATGATCTCGAACAGGATCAAAAGGACGATTGTCAATTCCAGCCAGTAAAGGCGTCGATCGCGGATGGCCTCCACCAGAACTTCAAGCGTCTGCTGGATGAGCTGCAGCTTGTATTCCAGAGCCTGGAACCTTTCGGGCAGGTCAAACATGGCCCGCAGGTCGCCATAGATTTCGTCCATGATCTTGTCTTCCCAAATCAGATCCGGCTTGTCCAAAAGGTGAAGGACGCGGACAACCGAGCTGCGCAGCGTCAAAGCCTCGGCAATGCGGCGGTTCACAGGTCCCAGGAACCAGCGGTTGGTTCCGCTGTGACGCATGGCAATCAGCATTTCATCCACCTGTTTCCAGGCTTCCTCGACCAGCGATTCGTAGTATTCCATGGATGTGCTCTGCGCCAGCGTCGAGGCGATCACCTCCATGCGATCGGGATTGAGGCGATCAATGATGAGGCGATTGAATTCCACCTGCACGGGGCCGGCCTGTTCGAGGACGACGAAGGTATCGCTGATCGGTTTCAAGGTGGGCACAGGATCCAGGCCCAGCAGCTGATTCAGCCCCTCCTGCTGCACCTCGGCCGGCACATTCCAAAAGACCACCGAACCATGATTGAAAATGAAGACGTGCCCATCCTCGCCGATCTTCGCGCTGAGTGAAGCCTTGGGGTCGATGGACGACTGGGAGCTCGTGTATTTGCGGGCCAGCTCCACCATGTCAATACTTTGGGAAAACGCATAGGAACGCAGGGAATGAGTCTTGGGCTGCATCAGAACATCCTTGTCGCAGAGGGGGCCGCTGCCCTTTTATTCTAGTACGGACAGCGGGTAGGCGACAATGCTCAGTGCGCTACGTCGGTTTTGTCTTCATATTCCAGCGTCTTGATGATTTCATCTTTCCAGATCGGCGTCGTGGTTCCGGCCTTGGCCAGCTTCAACGCCTGGTCGATGAAGTCCTTGCGGGCCTGCTGCACCTTGCTCATATGCAGCTGCTTGAAGACCTTGAAGCTATTGACCCGATTGGGACCCAGCGTTTCCGCGATGGTCACCTTGTCAATGGCCTCCATGCCTTGACGGGCCACGGTGGTCAGTCGCAGGAAGGCCGGGGCGCAGAAGGCGGTGATCCCGAGCTGGCAGACTTTCAGATAGTGCTGCTTTTCGCCTTCGAAAATATCGAAGTACTTTTTCACGACCGCCTCAGGATCTTTGATCAGAAGGTTGTTTTCCGTATAAACGATCTGCCGCGTCTGCATTTCCGCGCGACGGAAGCGAAGGAAACCCGCGGCCTCCTGCACTTCCTTGCTCTGCTTATTATAGCTTAAAAGCTTCGGTTCGATTTCGGCCATGCCCTTGAGGTCCTTGCCATTGGCCACAAAGCGGCCCATGAAGGCCAGAGCGTGCAGGGCGGCAGGATCCTTGGGGCCCGCCAGTTGCGTGATGCGCATGGCACCGGCATAGGCGTCTTTGGGTTCGCCATACTGCTCTTCGATATCCATGTATTTCACCGCGGCCGCCAGCTGCTGCTCCTTGGTCACATTCGGGGCAAGGCTCTGCTCTTTATAAAGACGAGCCGCCCAGCCATAGAGCTTTCGTTTCAGATAAAGATCAGCCAAGGTATTGCGAATATCAGGGACATTCTTCTCATTTTTGTAATCTGTCAAATATTTGGTGTAAAAGAAGAAAGCGTATTCCCAGGTGTTCTTATCCGCAGAACCCCATTCCGCAGCCTGCAGCATGACCTTGGGCCGCAGATTGTATTTGGTGTATTTTTCGACCACGATCTTGCAGGCATTCAAAGCCGCGACCATCTTGCCCGAGCCCTTGTAACCAAAGGCCAGGGAGTATGTGCCCGCAGGAACCCGGCCATCGTTCGGGAAGGCCTGGACGAATTCCTCAAGATACTTCACCGAGCGCGGGAAGTTCTGCGCCTGCAGATCGGCAAGGCCGCCGTTGTAAAGAGCGTCCGCCAGCCAGGGCTGGTAGCTGATGGCTTTGCCTTTGCCGGTCGGGACGGCTTTTTTCGCCGCAAACATGTGGCTCAGGTCCACGACGTCCACCCAGCGTTTGGCGCTATAGAATTCGGTGAGCAGAAGTCCGCCGGCTTCCATGGCCAGCTTCGAGGCCATGTTCGCTTTCAGGGCCTTGAGCCAAAGGTCTTCGGCCTTTTTATTCTGGCCGAGGGCGCGATTCAAAAGACCGATATGCGCGAGCATGAACCAGTCTTCATCTCTTTTCAGCTGTGAAATCGTTTCGAAGATGCTCAGGAGTTTCGTGCGTTCATTGGCATCACCGGCGCCGGCCTTGTCAAAGTTCGGCTGGGTGGGCCAGGCTGCGAGCTTGCTCTGCGCTTCGACCGCCAGAAGATAGTTCTTCATGGGGTTTTCTTTGGCGATATCGAGATAAAGGTCCACCGCTTCCTTATACATATTCAGGCTGCGATAGAGCTGAGCGACCTTGGCTTTCAGGGGATAGACCTGCTGCCGATCGGCATCGATCTTCACATAGCGCATCGTGGTTTGAATCGCGGTCTGCTTCAAGGGAGGCTGCGCGTTCGCACTCAAGGCGGAATTCAGCTGCTGATCCAGGACTTTTCGATAGGCCTCGGCAATCGAAGCATAGGTCGGCGTGTCCGCGTCGGCTGGTTTTTTCTTGTCCTTATAACGGTCCCGAAGACTCATGAAAGTGGTTTCAAGGTCCGCGATGGCGCCGGTCTTTTGAAAATTCAAAAGTTCGATGTCCCAGATGCGGCCATCGAGTTTCGCCGCCAGTTCGGTCGAACCGAAGGCATTGGCGATCGTGCGGTAAAGCGTCGAGGCCTGCTTATAGTTCTGTGCTTTCAATTGGGCCAGGGCATCCTGCTCGCGCAGGGCTTCGACCGGAATCACGCCGGAGAATCCTTCGCTCAGGAAATTCGGCGTCTTCTGCCCCTTGTTGACCGCAGCATGAGTCCAGATATAGATGGAGGTATTCATAACCAGATGCTGCAGGCCCACGGGCATGCCGCGCGCGACCTGAATCGCATACGTGATCTTTGCATCCGCACCGGGCTTGGACACGCCGATGGGGTTGCCTTCGGCATCCAGACCATAATCCACATAAGCTTCCGTCAGCTTCTGACCAAGCTTGCCGTAGACGGAAATATCCTTGCCGGCCTGGTTCATGTAATTGAAACCCTGCTGGGCTGTGGCCGGTGAAATAGCCATCGAATAGCCGACGAGAAGATCTATGTTGGCCACGATCTCTTTTTCCGAAGCCAGCTGTTCGCGCAGGGGAATAAGGTCGGAAATACCATCACCACCCTCGGAGTTGATGAACTTCGCCAGGGCGCCCCAGTAAAGGGCTTTCTGCTTCAGCACAGGCTTTTTGCTGGCCTCGCCATAGGCGCTGCTGAATTTTTGCAGCCATTGCGCGGCTGTTTTCAAACGGGTTTGATTGTCCTTCGACTGATAGTTGGCCAGAAAGAATCCGACCAGAGCCGCGGAATCCTTGGCAAGGTTCGAGGCATTGGCCAGGCTCGGACCTTCATCCGAACTGTCGGCCACCGCCTTTTGGGTATTCCTGAAGAGGCGATCGGCATCGTCCTGATTCGCTATCTTCTTGCTGTCCGGTTCAAAAGCAGAGAGCAGCATCAGCTGCTGAATCTGCGATTCAAACTCATGCACGATCACAGCTTCAAAAGGCTGACCTGCGTTGGCTGCCTGCACAGGCGCTGCTGCAGGCGCAGGGGCTCCGACGGGAGTCGCCGCTTTTTTCTGCTGAGCCATCGCCACTGTTGGCAGAAGGAGGGCCAGGCCCACGCTGAGGGATCGGACGATACCCCGAGCTTTATACTCCTTCATGTTATCTCCTCAAAGACACTGGATATTCTCATGTCCGTTGGGTTTATCGGCACCCATCTGGGAAACATGAGAATCCTTATGCTAACCTTTGAAGCTTATTAGAGGTTAAGGCGAAGTTGGACAAGATAGGTACCACCAGAGTTGCCTGGTATCCAGGCCGTACTGATCGGATTTCTCCTGGGTTTCTTGGATGTTTCAGGGCCGGCTTCATCCGCCTCGGGATGACGCGGAGCAAAGATCAGGGCCTGGGCGACACTGACGACGTAAAGCGCTGCGAATGTTGTCGCTGCGGTACTTTTATCACTCTTAAGCCCATCTATATATCCCGCATTATCCAGTAGGAATTGATCCTTCTCGGCCTGCAGAATATTGGGATTGTCGGCCACCTGCTGACTCTGCGCTTCTTCATCCGAGATCTGCTTGTCCAGAGATACGACCTGATACAAAGCGAAGACCTGGCCCGCTGCGAAAGCAGATCCGAGCCAATAGGAATCGTTATGGAACTGACCCAGGCCCAAGGGCATGAAGTGCATCCAGCTGATCATGCGGCCGCCTTCTTCGGCTTTGCCCGCGTCCTTGGCTTTTTTCTTCTTGGGTTTTTCCGCAGGAGCCGGCGCTGTTTTCGGTTCCTGCGCTAGAGGCTTGGGAGCCGGAGGCGCTTCCTGGACCGGAGGCTTGGGAACCTGTGCGACAGCAACAGGCTGTGGCGCAGCAGCTTTGGCGACAGGTGCGGGAGCTGGTGCGGTCGCGGCTCGACCCTCGGGCGTATTCAGCCAACGGGTTTTGATCACGGCGAAAAAAGATACCACGCCCGGATCGAGGACTTCCTCTTCATCAATCGTAATATTACGATCGGAATTCAAAGCCTCGAAAAAGGAATTGGCAGCGGATTTCTTATCCCCGCGCATGAACTGGCAGATGCCGATGAACTTTTGAATGAATGCGCGATCTTCCTTGGTCTTGGCCTTTTTCGCAGCCGAACGGAATTGCAGCTCCGCGACCGGGAATTGATTGCGCATGTAGGACTGATAGCCCTCTTCAAATGTTTGAGCCTGGCTGTGGCCCGCGAACATCAGTCCGAAGGACAAGCCGGCAGCTAAAAGCCAATGTGCTTCACAGCGTTTCAAACCATTCTCCATAGTCAAGGACTCTGCCACCCCATTCGGCGGAATCGGCCGTAACCTTAGGCAGGGGCTTGGGAAATTCACGGGATGGGCCCGGCAAGTGCTTCGAATGAGGCCGATAATTCCGAAATCTTGTCGAAAATATTTCCTGAAGGTAAAACTGCCTGGCTGGGTTGATCGGCGGAGCGAAGGGGCTTCGCAGCCTATTTTTCGCGGGAAGAAAGGGCTCGAGTTCATGAACGATTCTGCCGATCATGGTAAGAGAAAGGGGGAGACGCTCATGAGCACCAGCTATTCCGGCGAAAAAATTATGCAGCGGCAGCGCGTCTGTCCCAAGTGCAAAAGTTTTGTGACGCATGAAAAAGTAAGTGATAAGCAAATGGCCTGTCCCCTCTGCGGCAACCGTATCGATGGCCCCCCTGTCCGTGTTCGCCGGATTGATGCGGCCGAGCTGACCAAAATTATCGCCATACAGGTCGCCAACAAGAAGACCAAAGCTGAAACCTGATCCTCTTTTCATTGACGATTCCTTGCGGAAAGGTTTTGATTGTCCTGCTCGTGCATCGGCAGGGAAGGGACAAGGCAATGGATGAGACTGGCGTTGGGATATTAGGACCGGGTGCTGTTGGGCACATGCTGGCTTTCTTTTTGAATCAGGTCCATGGTCTTCAGGTTCAGATGCGCGGTCGCAGCGGCCTTTTGTCCGCAGGGCAGCCGATTGTTTTTCAGAATGGGCCCGAGGCGGCTTTGCGTCTATCCACTGAAGGTCCTCCTCCGCGCCTGTGGTTCGCCTGCCTCAAGGCTCATGCTCTGGTCGATGGACTCAGGGCCTGGATGCAGGATCAGGCTGCGGGAACCCAGATCATTATCCTCAGCAACGGGTACATCGAACCTCTGCTCATTCCCCTCCGTCGCGAGAGTCCGAATATTTTATTCCGCAAAGGCCTTGTTACGCGGGGCATCAAACGCGATGCGTCGGGAGCCTATGTGATCGGACCCAAAGGCCAGGTGATCTGGGGCGAGGAGCGCAGCCCGACGGCTTTGGAGGATCTTATCCTTCGCGAACTTGGACCTCATGGTTTTCAGTGGAACACGCAGGCCTGTCGCCTGAGGCGTGAGAAATGGTATTTCAACACCTGCCTCAATACGCTTTCTGGTGTGCATCGCTATGCCCGCAACGGCCTGGCCGCCGAAGAGGGCCGCGATGAACTGGAGGCCCTATCCCATGAAGTCCTGTTGCTTGCGCGTGAATTATGGCCTGACTGGCAACCGGCTCATCGCGATCTTTGGCAGAATCTTCTGCGTCTGATCGCGAACACCGCCGACAATGAAAATTCCATGGCGGCCGATGTTCGTTTGGGACGACCGACGGAAGCTGCCGTGCTCTCAGGCATGGTGCATCAGGCTCATGATCCGTCCGCCTATCCCATCCTTCTCGCGCTGGATCACAAACTCAAAAGTCAGGGATAGAGTGCAAAGGATCGACCGCTCAGCATATGGTTCAGAACGATAAGGGCCGGCCTTTCCATGGACATCAGCGTCAGGGGTTCACCGGCCTGATGCAGCCACTTCATGGCCCCCGTTTTCCAGTCCAGAGCCGCCAGGGTCATCGGCGGATACTTGCCTTTCGATTCGAAGAGCGTGATGAAAAGATGCTGTTCGGTGCCGTGCACAGTGCCGATCCTGGGCGTGCTGCCTTTCATCTGGGGAACCTTGAAAGTCCAAAGGGCCTGGCCTTTTTCGTTCAGAAGACTCAGGCTCCCGGGCGTCTGCTCAAAGAGATGACCAGCCCTGTCTTCTGTGATCACGGTGTTCTGACCCTGAACGGTTCTATCCCAAAGCACGGTCCCGTTCGCGGCCTCGCGCAGCTCAAAGTGTGTTTGTTGTAAAGGATCGCGGATCTCCCGCACGAGGACATCACCGTTCGCAAGTATCTCCAGCGAGGTGAAGGACTCCGGCGTCCGCTCGAAATGATAATCCCATTCATGGGCGCCCGTGTCCGGGTTTATCCGCGCGATGGCCTGATCAGACTGCACATAGATCGCAGCCTCCCGACTGTGAGTGCTCAGATAGGATCCCGGCAGGGACAATCGCCACATCTCCTGTCCGCTGCGGCCATCCACCCGCTGAATTTCGTCCTGATCGACACGCAGAAGACGCTGCCACGCATCAAACTGATAAAAGATATCGGTGTCGGTCCGCGTCCAAAGCGTTTGACCCTGTGTTTGATCCAGAGCCTGGGTCAGCGTCTGACTTCCCTCGATGACGCTCACATAAACCCTCTCACTGTCGGCGCCCAGGGTTTGAATCGTCCGGGGGCTTGTCTGAGTCCAAAGGGTGGCTCCATCCCCTTTGCGCAGAGCGGCAAGATTATGGTGATCCCCCTGATCCAATGAGTAGGAGAGAAAGATCTGCTCACTCATGGGGTAGCAGATCAGATAGCCGGCGCTTTGCAAAAAATCCGCCCGCACCTGGCTCGACCACACCACCGATCCCTGCGCGACGTCGATCGCTTGAACGCTGTCTTTGTTCAGCACATAAACCTTATCGTCGTCCACGCAGTCCCGATTGAAATCCACGAAGGGCTGTCCCCTGACTGTCCAAAGGGCGTCGCCCGTATGGATGTTGATCCGGGCGAGTTGCGATCCCGTGTCTTCGATTTTCCATTGATAAAGACGATGCCAGGCATCCTCGGACAGCTGCCCTTCAATCTGCCACGCGAGGTCACCGGATGCGCTCGTGATGAGACCTGCGAGTAAAACGAGGCCCGTTGTGAATTGCATGTTATCCTCCATCATGCTCATGAGAATGCGGAGTCAGCCTTAACAAAGGCTGGATTCAAACTCAATGAAAAATCCGAAGGAAAGGACTGTGAGAGCATGCACGGGCCCACACAGAAAGGTCGGGAATTCAGGGCTTTTCTTTCAGGGTCAATGCTTTGATCAATTCGCTGGCGATCTGGGGCAGCGGCAAAACTTTGCTGACCGCTCCGATTTGATGAGCAACCTTGGGCATGCCATAGACCACGGACGTGCTTGCATCCTGGCCGAAGGTGATGGCTCCGCTTTTTCGCATCTGAAGTAGTCCATCCGCACCATCCGATCCCATGCCGGTCAGAATCAAGCCAAGGGTCGGACCCTTGACGCATTCGGCCACTGATCGGAAGAGGACATCCACCGAAGGGCGATGACCGTTCACCTTATCACCGGCGTAGACGTGCACCTTATAATGTCCCGGCCGGCCGGTGATGGTCATCTGCCGATCACCGGGCGCGACCAGCACCTGGCCTGTTTCCAGGACATCACCATCGGCGGCTTCCTTCACGCGCAGATGCGAGATCTGATTGAGTCGATCGGCAAAGGCGCGGCTGAAGCCTTCGGGTATATGCTGCACGATCATGATAGGCGGCATGTTGGACGGAAGGTCGGCGATGATTTTACTCAGGGCTTCCGTGCCGCCGGTGGAGGCGCCGATGGCGACCACGAAACTGCTGTCGAGGTTCGGCAGCTGGGTCGAGGTCGTGGTCTGTTGATGCACTTCCATTTTAGCCAGCTGCTCCAGAGCCCGGGCAAGCGCCTCGCGCTGTCCGGCTTTCTCGACCTTTAAATCCTGGTCGAGAAACCTGACGTGCGGCCACTGGGGAAGTTCATGAGGCTTGATCGGGCTGTCGGGAGACGGCACGACGAGCGTCGGAATATTGCGCTTGCTGAAAATGTGCGAAAGATAGCGGGCCACTCCGCTTTCCACCAGAAGGAGATCCGCGCTTTTCTGCTGGATCTTGCTATAGGCTTCCTCGGCGCTGGCAATCACTTCGAAACCGGCGGATTTAAAGCCGGGAAGATTGTTGATCACCTGCCGTACGTGAAAGCCGATCTGAAGAGTGCGCTGCAGCGTCACCACCCGCAGTTCCAGTCGATCATTCTGCGGATGCGCTTTGCTGTCATCCCGCCTTTCGACTGGCGACGGGAGAGAAGGGCTTGGCTCCCGGGTGCGCAGCCAGCTGTGAATCGAACTCTCGACGGCCGGAGTCGGTGAGGCGGCTCTGGGTTTTCGACTTTCGCCATCCTTCTGCCGCAGCTGGTAGATGGATTTGCCGATATGATCGACCGGGATATCAAGGCCCATGAGCGATTCGGATACGCCGGTGAAGAGGAGCGCATGCGGCTCCATGTGCTTCACAAGGTTATTGGTGATGCGTTCGATCTCGGCGCTCGTAAAGTAGATGAAGACGTTGCGGACAAAGATCACGTCGAAGGGTTCCCGCACCGGCAGGCGATCGAGTTCCAAAAGGTTGATCACCTTGAATTCACAGTTCTGGCTGATCTTGCTTTTGATCCGTGAAAAGTCCGCGACCTTGCCCGTGCCGCGACTCCAGTGGTTCGAACGGTAGGTCAGGGGCACGCGATTCAATTCATCGTTGCGATAGATGCCGTTGCTGGAAATGCGGACCGATTCCTGATCCACGTCACTGAAGGTGATCTTATAGGAAAGACCTGAGCCCAGCTGTTTCAGATGGTAGTCGAGGAACATGGCAATCGAATAGCCTTCCTGCCCGTGACTGCAGGCCGCGCACCAGACGCGCAGGGTGGTGCGGCCGCTGTCCTTGACCGCCTTGACGAGTCGCGGCAGATCCTGCTCCAGATACTCAAAGTGAACGAGTTCGCGAAAGAAGAAAGTATGATGCGTGGTCAGAAGCGAAATCAGGACGGGAATTTCTTCGGTCTCGTGATTGGCGAGGTATTCCCAGTACTGCTGGGCGCTGATGCCGCCGAGGTTCCGCAGATGCTTGCTGAGGCGCGAGAAGACCAGCGACGCCTGCTTCTCGCCAAGTTGAACGCCGGTGATTCCGGAGATCTTGCGGGCAATCGCCTCGAAGACCTCCTTGTCATCTTTTAGGTCGATCGCTTCCATCAACCCGCCTGGGATGTTTCCGTGGATTGAACCAGGAGTTCTTTTTCTTCACGATCCAGGATCTTGTTCACATCCAAAAAGAGCACAAGATGCTTATCGCTCTTATAGCAGCCCGTCACGAAATCGGTTTTGGAATTCTTCTCGATTTCAGGTGGCGGCGCGAAATCAGTGCCTTCGACGGCCAGCACGCGATTGATCGAGTCGACCACCACGCCCAGATGCGTGAAGCCAAGGTCGGTGATGATGACGGCGGTCTCCGTGGAGCCGGTGCGAGGTGTGATCCCCATGCGGCGGCGCAGATCGATCACGGACAGAACCTGCCCACGAAGGTTCATCACTCCTAAAAAATAGTCCGGAGTGAAGGGCACCTTGGTCGTCTCGGGAACCGCGATCACTTCCTTGACGGTCAGCAGCGGAATCGCGAAACGCTCTTCGCCGAGGTTGAATTCCAGATATCGGTTCACGTCCTGCACGCGTTTGTTTTTCTTGTCATCGGAGTTGCGGAGGAAGCTCATGCTGACATCCTTTCTTTCATCGCGGCGTACTTTTTCTTATGCGCAGAGCGGCGGATCAGACTGCTCAATTCCACGATCAGAGCGGGCTTGCCATCACCGAGGATGGTGGAGCCGCTGAATTCCTTGTAGTCCTGCATTTCCATGCCCAGATTCTTGATGACGATCGGCTGACGACCCAGAATCTCATCGACGATGATGGCGAAGGTATCGTCCTGGGTGCGGGCTATCATCGCGATCTGTTCCTGGGCATTGCCATCCCGATGCTCATCGAAGAGTTCATCCAGACGGAAGGCCGGGAGCTTTTCGCCGCGCAGCGTAAACACCTGGCCCACGGGCGTCGATTGAATCAGGGAGCCCTCGCTGACCCGCACGGATTCGAGGATATCAGCCAGGGGTATGACATAGCGCTGGTTCGCGGCCTGAACCACGGTGCCGTCGATGATCGAGAAGGTTTGCGGCACGGTGATCTTGAACATCGAACCGACGCCTTTTTCAGTTTTGATATCAATCTCGCCCGACATTTTTTGTATGTTATTCTTCACCACATCCATGCCGACGCCACGACCGGAGATGTCGGTCACCTGATCCTTGGTGGAAAAACCCGGATGGAAGATGAGATTGACGATTTCATCGTGCGGCATGTCCTTTTTGGGATCGATGAGGCCAAGCTTCACAGCCTTGGCTTTCACGCGCTCGGTATCAATCCCGCCGCCATCATCAATGATATAGAATACAAGACGGCCATTTTCATGGCAGGCTTCCAGCGTGATGGTTCCAAAAGGATCCTTGCCGGCCTTGATCCTTTGCGCGGGCGTTTCGATGCCGTGGTCCGCAGCATTCCGAACGATATGGACCAGAGGATCGCTGACCATGTCGAGTATGGATTTATCGACCTCGAAATCCTCGCCGATGAGGTGCAGCTCGACCTTTTTATTCAGCTTGGTCGAGACATCGCGAACGATGCGCTTCAGTTTTTGGAAGACCGGCTTGACGGGCAGCATGCGCAGGGAAATGGAAACGTCCTGCACGTCCTTGCTGATTTTATAAAGCTGCTTGACGGTGCTCTGCAGTTTGGTGCCGGCGACCTGATAGATTTGCTCTTCAAGCACGGTCAGCAGTATGGCCATCTCGCCGATGTTGTTCACGAGGCGATCAATTTTTTCCTGGGAGACTTTGATCTGTTCCTGGCTGCGCGCGGCAAGGCCATGGGGCTGTTTATGACCATTCGCTTCGTTCTGATGATCCTTGGTCGCGTGCTCATCAGGATCATCTTCCGCCTGGCCTTTGTCGTCATCTTCGAAGAAGCCGAAGGCTGCCGGCGGAGCGGGCGCCTTTGTTTTCTGGCTTTTGAAATTACTGATTTCGGCGATCAGGCCGGTGGAGTCAAAGGTCGCGGAAAGATCCTTCTTCAGGCCTTCGATCATGGTCTTCACATGATCGTTGCATTTCAGGAGGGTTCCGATCACGGCCGGGCTGATGCTCAGGCGGTGTTCCTTGACTTCGAGCAGCAGCGCTTCGAGTTCATGGGTAAATGAACCGACCTGGGTCAGGCCCACGGCCATCGAACTGCCTTTGAGGCTATGGGCCGCGCGAAAGACCTGATCAATAAGGCCCTTGTCGTCCGAATTCTCTTCCAATGCCAGAAGGCCTGCTTCCATTTCCTCAATGAATTCATCAGCTTCAGCCAGAAAAGTGGTGACCAATTGCTGCATTTCCGAGTTGTCGAACAGCTGGCTCAAGTTGAGAACCTCCGCTAGGATTCAAAATTTCCGGACATGGAAAGTATCGGCGGAGGGAAATGGGGCTTGACGCAAAGATCGAGTCGGTTTTTTACTTTGCCGTAAGAATGTTCAGGACGACGCGAGAACCTCACCATCCAGGGTGATCGCGAGGTAGCTCATGGCATCGCTGGTATAGGCGATCGAGATATTTCCCAAAGCATCACAGGCTATCCATCCATAGCAGCGTTTGGCCGCCAGGGCCTCATCATAGCATTTGCGGGCCGCAGCTTCGAGGCTCATGCCGTCGCGCACCCGCGTTTCCAGTCGAGCCGCCAGCGCATCATCCACAATTTCTTCACCAATGCCCGTCGCGGATATCGCTGCAAAGCGGCTTGCATAGTTGCCCGCAACCGTCGCCGAATCACTGACCCGGCCGGGATCCTCGTAGCCGCGTCCCCCTGTGCTGGTTCCGGCGGAGAGACGGCCGTTATCGGCAATCACGGCGCCGACGGTGTCGCTGACAAAAAATTCGTCATGCAGCTTTTTCTGCCAGGCCGCGAAGCGTTTTTCCGTTATCAGATTTTCAACCGGCTGATTCAGGCGTCGAGCCAGAAGTTCGTGACCTGGTCCAGTCAGGACCCTTGTGGAATGATCCTGAAGCGCCCAGGCCAGACGCGAGGGATGCCGGACATCGCTGATGGATATGACGCCCGAGAAGCACTGCCGTCTGCCATCCATGACCGCAGCGGTCAAACGAGGCTTGCCATCCGCCTGCAGAGCCGATCCAAAACCTGCGTTGAACTGCGGATCATCCTCAAGATGCTCAAGGCTCCGCACGACCAGGGCCAGATCATGGGCTCCGGATTTCAAACTCTCCTGGGCCGCTTTTTTCAAAGCCAGGCTGGCTTTTTTCATGCCTTCCGCCGTCGGGTCCATCGGACCGGCGCCACCATGCAGCAAAAGGCAGGGCTTGTGATTTTTGATCGAGATAAAATCCATGAAGGCTCCTTTACGCAGGTGCCCGCATCTTACAGGAGCGTTGGGATTCGTCGCAAATGGGAAAACGGCAGGGATGGGTTCAGGGAGTCGGGCTGTCGGTCTGCGGCAGACCCAAAGGCCGGCGGGTGCGCGGCAGTTCCACGACAAAGCGGGTTTCCGGGGTGGATTCATCCAGGAGCAGCTGGCCTCTGTGGTTGGTGATGATGCCGCTCGCAATGCTGAGGCCAAGGCCCTTATGACGGAAAGGATCCTTGCTGGTGAAAAAGGGATCCCAGATTTTACTCCTGATACCGAGCGGTACACCCGGCCCGCTATCCATCACAGCCATGCGTACGCTGTCCGGCAGCGGCTGCAGTTCGATGCGAATGCTTTTGTCCGAAGCATGATCCAGAGCGTCGATGGCGTTGTCGACCAGGATCAGAAGGACCTGAATGATCTGCCCCTGATGACCTTCCATCGTCGCATCACCCAGCTCCGGCGTGATGAGTTTGATGCCGCGGCTCACGACCTTGTCACGGCAAAGGTCTATTGTATATTTAATGGTCTCGCGCACGCTGAAGCTCTTCAAAAGCTCCTGGCCTTCGGGATCCTGCGAATAGACTTTAAGGGCATCTATGACTGCGATCATGCGATTCACGGCCTGATCAATCTTGCCCAGGGATTTTTCGAATTCATGAATATTGAACGAGCGACTGTCGATCATCGAAGTCAGGCGGAAGCGATGCCCGGCGATGATGGCCAAAGGATTGTTGAGTTCATTGGCAAGCCCATTGGTGAAGGTGCCGAGCGCAGCCATCTTCTCGGCATGCAGCCATTGCTCATGCAGAAGATTGGCGCTTTTTTCCGGCGTTCGCGCGGGGCTCGGCTCGTGGGGCGACGCGGCATCCTTGGGTGAGTCCTTGGCTTCCGCCTGATAGGAAGGCAAGGCGAGGAACAGAAGAGTGGCGCTCGTGATCACCTGGATCCAAAGCGAAAACTCGGGCAACCAGGCCAAGGGAAAAGCATCGATCAGAATCAGAAGATGAAGGCCGAGAAGGATCAGCTGCCGTCCCAGAAGCCAGCCTATCAGAATTTTTTGCGGATGTTTCTCGCGCAGCGCCAGCCGCTGGACAAAGCCGAGGCAGAACACCATCAGCAGCTCGGCAGGGAGCATGAAGATGAGCGACTGATCATGGTGGAGAACCGCAATCAGACTCAGATCGAGCACCAAAAAGGCCAGCGCGGCCCAGTGGATTCTTTGCAAAAGTCTCTGAGGCGGAAGGTCCCGACTCAGGCGCCGCAGGAGGATGAGCCCACTCGCGATGAGGGCGCAGTGAATATGATTCAAGGGAGGCAAGGCTTCGGCGAGCGGTTCCCAGAACATGGTCAGGAGAGGCCAATGGGTCATGCGCACCAGAAAAAGGAGAGACAGGCCTTGATTGAGTGCAAGGGCCAGCAGAAGGCTGCGCTTTTGAGCGAATCCCTGTACGCAGGCGAAGAGAGCCAGCAAAAGCAGCGTCGCAAGAAGAAAAGTCCAGCGCAGCATGGATTGAAAGGATTCGCGGCGATGGCTTTCCGTATCCCAGATTTCCCAATGCGGATCGTGCGGCGCTTCGCTCTGCATACTCAGCAGCACGAGGCGGGATGCGCCGGGCTCAAGAGTGAGGCTATGGGAAGGCCGCATGGCCCCCAAAGCGAGCCAACCCGAGGTCTGTCCCGAGGCATGGGTCTGTTCGGTGAGAACGCTCTGATCCAGAACAAAAAATCGCGCACTGGAAAAGAGACTTGTTTGCAGGCGCAGGGTCACCTGCACGGGAACCTGCAAACGATTCTCCACTGTGGTTTTCAACCAGATGACAGACGAGCCCTGCGCATAACGCAGTTCATCCGTAACGGGACTCCAGCTGTCAGCGGAAAGCGCCAGGACATCGGCGACCTCTTCGCTGGGACTCAGCAGCATTTCACTGTGCGCATCCAGGGATTCCTGCATATGGAAATGATCAATGGCAAAAGTGGATGCCGCTTCCGTCCTGGGCAGGAAAGATTGGAAGAGAATGAATGTGAGGCACCATCGGCCCGGACTCATCATGGGCAAAGCTCCACCTAACGCTGCGCATAGGCGCCAATGGCCTTTTGAGGCTTGATAGCGCTATCGGTTGGGGGACAAGGGCTTAACAGGGAAGCTTTTGCCTGGTCCTGGCAAAAAAATAAGGCTGATAAGCTTTGCTTACCAGCCCCCGAAAGATGGGATTGTCAAAACAGACACTCAAAAATTCCGCCTGATTCATTTGCCCTTTGCCTCGAAAACGAAGCGAAGGAGAGCCACGTTCGGAATGGACGTAAAATAAGTGGGTGGAGCAGGTGGCGCAAGCCCTATGACGAGGACTTGAAAAAGTTTTTATTCAAAGTGAAACATTGCAGAAAGCGCCATTTTCTGTATCCAGCGTGGAAAATGCTGGAAACTCCAGGAATCATGGCTGCTTATCGAGGTGCTTGTGGTGGAAAGGTCCCGATTCGCCTCAGGACAGCGTGATTCATTTTGAATCACAAACGCCAAGAGGCAAACTATCGAGCGGTTGATTCAGGTTTTTGAACGCGCACGCTAACCAGGATTGATAGCGCGTTAGATCCATAAGGGTCCCGCCACCTGATTCGCAGGAATAATCCGTATTCCGGCCTGGCCCTGTCGTCGAGCCGATCAGAAGCAGGCAGGAACTGGCAGAATCCACTATAAAAGTAGGGCCTCCGGAGTCACCGTAGCAGGCGCCGCGGCCGTCACCGCTGGTGATCTGCAGTTCCATCAGTTCGCTTTCGACCTTGCCCAGACGGGTTTCCACCAGACTGAGCGGACGTCGGGTTTTGTCCTCGCTGCCATACGCACCATAGCCCGAAACAATAACGGGCATTCCGGCCTGGAGTTCATCAGGCTGAGCAAGGCTCACCGGAATGAGTTGGGACGAGATCGTCCCCTGGAAGGTGAGGACCGCAACATCATAGATCGGTTGATTCAGATAGCCCTGATCGTTGGCGAGTATTCCCACATAAAGCGGATGAACCTTGAAGCCATCGACATCGAGTTTTTCCTGGATTTTCCCATCCAAACCGCTGCCGATGCGAATCTCTTTCGGATCCTTCACATCCGCCATGCAATGCGCGGCGGTTACGATGTGATGCGGACCAATCAGAGTTCCTGTGCAGTACTTTTGATTGCGAATAATGAGTTTGAGTGTGGCGGCTGTGACCTGTGATTTTTCCACGGCAACCTGGCCGCCTACAATTTTGTAGGGAACTGTGTTCTGGCAGGAGGCTCGGGTCATGGCCCGAACGGCTGTGGCATCAGCCTGAACGGCGGCCGGTTGGGCGTCGCCGGCGACAAAGCCTTCCTGAGCGCGTGTGTCCTTGCCACTGCTTTTGCGACAGGCGATGGGCAACAGGGCAGTCAGGCTGAGGAAAATCATACCCGTGGGCATGATGTGTCTCTTTTGCATGAGGGCCTCCAGACTCAGTGAGGTCTCATCGGCAGAATGCACAGGAAAACGGAGTAAGGTTTGTAACTATTCGAAATGAAAAGACAATGATGGCGAGCTGCGGCCCGCCCACGAGGGGGCGGAGCCGGAGTTTTTTCAGATGCGGCTGCAGACCGTTTCGGTGATCAGCTGGGTCACGACGTAGGGGTCGCAGTTGGCGGCCGGGCGACGGTCTTCAATATAACCGCGACCTTCCTCGGCCACCTGCCAGGGAATTCGAACCGAAGCGCCGCGATCGGAGACGCCGTATTTGTATTCGCGATAGGAACAGGTTTCATGCTGTCCTGTCAGACGCTCTTCGATACCCGCGCCGTAGTTACTGATGTGAAGTTCATGGCGCTCGCCCAGGGCCTGAGCGGCTTGAATACATTTCTCATAGGATTCACGCATCGCGATCGTCGAGAAGTTGGTGTGACAGCCGGCGCCGTTCCAATCACCTTTGACAGGTTTGGGTTCATAACTCACATGAACACCGTATTTTTCCGCGATACGGGCGAGCAGCCAGCGGGCGATCGTCAGCTGATCCGACACGGCCGAGGCATTCAAGGGACCGACCTGGAATTCCCACTGCGAGGGCATGACTTCAGCATTGATGCCGGAGATTTTCAAACCAGCGGCCAGACAGGCGGTCAGATGCTCCTCGACCAGCTCGCGGCCATAGACATAATCACCACCGACGCTGCAGTAGTAAGGACCCTGAGGCGCGGGGTAACCTTTTTCCGGCCAGCCGTAGGGACGACCGTCTTTAAAGAGAGTGTATTCCTGCTCCAGGCCAAACCACATGCCATGATCGCTGTAGCGACTTTCGGTTGCGACGCACTTGGCGCGGGTATTGCTGATATGCGGTTCCATATCCGGGGTCAAAACTTCGCAGACCACCAGAAGGTGCGCGCCGCCCCGGATGGGATCGTGGCACGAATAGACCGGCTTCAGCACGCAGTCTGAGGATTTGCCGGGTGCCTGATTGGTGCTGGATCCGTCGAAACCCCAAATGGGCAGCTCGGTGCCAGCTTCCACGATTCTGGTTTTGGAACGCAGAAGCGGGGTGGGCTTGGTGCCATCGATCCAGATGTACTCAGCTTTGATCATGCTCATAAAGGGGCCCTCGGCAAAAAGTTTGCGGATGAGTGACGCTTGTTGTGGCGACGGACCCCTCAAAGCAGCTTACGTGCCATGCTCGATTAGCCCTTGAAAACCTTTGAAAATGCTGCAAAAATTCTTGGATAGCCAAAGTTCCATATGCAGATTGGCTCGATTAAGCTACGCATTTGTAGGAAATTAAAGGGTGAAACTACCGTAAGGTCTGGCTTTCATCTTTCACGGATTGATCTTGGCGATCCCGCACTTTTGGTTTAAGAAGGGAGCCTAGGTCTTTGTCTTTCGAGAGGTAACCATGTCGAAGAAGTTTGATGCTGAGGCTTATGTCGCAAGATGGGACGCCAAAGTCATTCCGGCCATGATCGGTGTGATTGTCGTTTCCCTGGTTCTGGCCATTGTTTTGAACATCGCAACCCGTCCGGACTGCTTGCGCCATGAATATGTTTTCTGCGGGACAGAGGCCATGCAAGCAGGACATGAAGAAGGTGCGGAAGCTCACGGACCTGGCAAGGCTGCCCATGACTCGCCAAGCGGCGCGGGCGCCCACGGTGAGAACCCTCACTGAGTCCTCTTCGTTTGAAGCTATGAAAAAGCGGGCTTAAAAGCCCGCTTTTTTTGCGTTCGGGGTGACCTGCCGCTTTTCTGCGTTCGGGTGACCCGCCGCTTTTCTGCGTGCGGGTGACCTGCCGTTTTTCTGGTTTGCAACCCGATCAGGCCACCTGGGACAGATGCGCGGCCAGCTGATAAGCGAGTCGAGCCGGGAACAGGATTTCCAGGTCGAAGGGCACGCGGCTCATCTCAGTCACCTGAGACGGATGATTCACCCAACGCAGCTGCCCCTGCCAGCGTTTGATTTCATTTTGAATGACATCCATGCCCACGCCGCGGCCTGAAATCATGGTGAGCTGCCGTGCGGTGGTGAAGCCCGAATGGAAAATACATTCGAGGATCTTCGCCGTCCCAGTTTCCGTGGCGGAACAAAGTCCCGCCTGCGCACCCTTATCCCGAATCAGATTCAGATCCAATCCCGATCCATCATCACGGTAACGCATCCGCAGAGCGCCGTCGGTCAGAGCGAGTTCGATCGTGATCTGACCCTGCGTGGACTTGCCCTGACGCTGGCGGTCGTCCGGCTTTTCAATGCCGTGGTCGAGGCTATTTCTTACAAGGTGACCCAGCATATCCTGAACGGATTGCGCAAAGCTCGCGTCCACCAAAAGACCAGGACTCAGAACCTCATGAAACTGCGCCTCTTCCTTCCCAAGACTTTTCGCGATGGGGCGGAAGGTATCCTTCAGACCCTCAGTTATGCGCGCGGCGTTGATATAGGTCAGCGCCTGCAGCATATCCGCAATCGGACCACCATCCTTGATGGCTTCCAGGCGGTGCTTCATATCCTGCACAATCTGCGGATGAAGCGCCTGGCCCTGCGCCTGCCGCACGCCATCAATCCCCTTGCTCACGCCTTCAATAAAACCCATGAGGTTGGTCAAGGATTTCAGAACCTCGGTGACGGAGCTATCGACCGAGACGAAATTCTGCTTGTTCGGCTCTTTTTTGAACTGGGCCAGCTCGGTTTCCGCGAGGTGGCAGAGGTTTGAAAGTTCGGTCAGTTCAAAAGTGCGTGAGTTGCCTTTCAGAGTATGGAGTTCGCGGTAGACGCTCGTGGAATCGAGCTGACTCCAATGCGCCGTGCTCCAGAACGAAGACATGTTCCGATGAGCCTGGCGAATCAAACTGATCAGCCGTGACTGGGAGCCATCGATCACGGCTTCGATGATGCGAGCGCGCAGGCGGAGCTGGACGGATTCCTGCTCCAGGGATTTTTGCCGCGTGATGTCATTCAGGGTCACAAGCACTTTATCGGCATTATCGTTTTGATCGCAGATCACGCTCCAGCCGATGGCCAGAACTTTTTTCTTCCCCTGGATTTCGGCCAGGATCTCGGTGGGCAGACCGCCTTTGTTGGCTTCGAAGGTAAAGCGCGATTCGCCGAGGCTCATGTCCAGGACCGAGCGTGCTTGCGCCAGGGCATCGGGGGTCAGGTTGCACGAGGCGAACACCAATGCGAAAAGATCGCGGCCGGCAATATCTTCGGTTCCTAAAATGCCTGTGACGGCCTGCGAATAATTGCCGAGGGTTTTCAGATCGCGATCGGCCTCCAGAATTCCCTCGGGAAGGCTATCCAGAATCGAGGCGATTTCCTGGGTTTTTTCGAGCAGATTCAGGGTGCGCTCCTGAACGGTTTTTTCCAGGCCTTCGTTGATCAGCTCCACTTTTTTCAAAAGACGCTTATTGTCGATGAAGGTCTCCGCGAAGAGCTGGGTGGTGATCAGCATGATCGAGAAGATACCGCAGAAGGTGCCGACGAAGATCAAACTCGTCGATTTGATCAGACCAAGGGCCAGAAGGATGTCATGGCCGGAGCACATCCAGAAAAAAATCTGACCGACTATGGCTATGGCCACCCGCTTATCCGTTTTGAAGCCATGCATGCAGTTGATGACGCCATGGGTCGCAATCGCGAAGGACACGATGAAGAGGCTTTTCCGCGCGATTTGGAAAAAGCCCATATGAAAGTCGAAGGTCAGGTAGAGGAACGAGAGGGCATAGAGCATGATAATGGTGATGTAGGCTATCGAGGCCTTGCGATTGGCGCTTTTGAAAAACTGCGAGAAGAGGAAATAGCCGAGGGCCATGAAGCCGATGCCCGGATAATGAAGCACGAGAAGGGTATCCGGGTCAAAGTACTTCATCGCGATATCGTTGGGCATGGCATAGAAGGGATAGATGCCGATGCCGGTCAGACCCGAGACCAGATAAAGGGGATAGCGCGTGCGGGCAAAGAGGATCAGGAAGAAGGCGCCGGTCCAAAAGAAAATGTAAGCGAAGAGATAGCGCAGCTCCCCGCAGAAGATCTGGAAGAAATTGATGAAGGGATCATAGACTTTGAAGGGCCGCAGCTGAAAGGGCGACTGATAGATCCCGGTCATGAGCCTTGTATTGATGCGCAGCGTGATCACATGATCAGGTTTTGTGACCTGAAAGGTGATGGGCACGGGCTGGATGGAGAAATATTTTTTATGCGTCTCCTGACCGCTTCGTTCGAAAATCGGTTTGCCGTCGAGATACACGTCCATCTTCGACATGTAGGCATCAACATAGAACACCACGGTCTGCCCGAGCATGGCCTCGCTGAAATGAAAGTTACCGCGATACCAGCCGATGTTGAAATTCTGCTTGTCCCCATAAATCTTGTTCCAGGGACCCGGAGCTTCGGCCAGCACCCAATCCTGGGTCGAGGTTTCCGGCAGGGCGTTTTCAGGGCGATCGTCGCGGGTGAAGAGCCAGGCGCCTTCAAGGTTCAACGCCTCGTCCAGTTGCTCGACTTCAATGCGGCACGAAAAACAGGATTTGGACGTTTCGGCCTGGAGCGGTACGGCTCTGGACAGCATTGCCAGTCCCAAGCTGAATGCGAAACGCAGAGCCAACGAGAAACGGACCATAAATAAACACCCATAGACAATTGGTTCAAGATCAGCCGGACGCTTTTGATTTTAACATTTTGCGTCGTTCAGACCCAACGCAGATTGGCGGTTTGGAGGGTGAGAGCTGGCGTCAGATTATGCGTAATTCGAAGAGTGAGTTGGCCTTACGCTCAAGGGCCGCATTCAGCCCTTGAGAAGCGTTGGCTCATTTCCGGGAAATTATTCTTTTGCAAGGACGCAGTGCATTCAAGCGGGCTGATCAGGACTTGGCGGAATATTCGTACTGGGAATGGTGTGAAGCGGTCCACGTCCTGGAATAGGGTTGGGTGTGGGATCCCGTAGTGGTGTCACATCCGGTTCAGGATCTTTCCTGTCAGGAATCAGAGGTGAGGTCGGGTCCTCTTTCTTTTCCGGTGAACGAGGCTTTTCCTGCGATGGTTTCATGACAAACTCCTTGAAAGAAGGGCAAGTCGTCGCCTGCCGTTCTCCGATCGTTTGCAATTTGCGTTCCTGTCTTCTGCTAAAAAACTCATCAGGCGCGCGCAAGGATCTTCGGGATTGCTGGCACCGATGTGGAACAGGGTTTCCATCAGGCTAAAGCTTGAGGGGCACAGTCTCACGAATCACCGCTGTCCGATTGATGTCCCGGACTTCCATCACCACCTTGGGCTGGGTTCCTTCCCAAACGATATCGAGGATCCCGTAATTCAATCGCGTCAGCAAAGGCCCAACGCGCAGGCTGTTGGGACTGATAGCATCGGTCGCCTCGCGATAGCTGTGCGTCAGACCACTCGAGGTAATTTCCCAGACGGTCTTGCCGGACGGCAAAGACATTTTGGAAGTTTCAGCGAGGTGACGATCGCCGCTGATGATGATGATGTTCTGATAGGGCGACCGATTCATGAGATCCAGAATTCTGTTCCGTGACTGGGGCCAATCCGCCCACTTTTCATATTTATGTTCGAAGGGCAGAATCTGCGTTCCCGATACGATCACAAGAAGCTGCGAATCGGCCGTCATCATTTCCTGCTCCAGCCACTGCCATTGCGCAGCGCCAAGGATATCGGCATCCTTTCCGGCTTTTTCCCGGTTATAACGATTGTCCGTCAGCAGGATCTTCACGCGCTTGCCTTCCGGCCCCATACGGTAACGCGTGTAAATGCCCTCCTGCTTGCGTCGCGGGGAATCCTTCGGCTCATTCACGAAGTCAAGGAAGAGCTGCATCGACTCCGCCCGCGCGGGATAGTTGCGGCCGCCGTTGCCCTCGCCAAAATCATGATCATCGTAGGTGCCGATCACCTGCACACCTGTGCTCAGGAAACTGGCATAGTCCGGCTGCTGCAGCTGCTGCGCATAGAGCTGGGAAAGCACCGCGGGATCAGGGCTGTCGCCATAGATCACATCACCCGTCCATAGCCAAAGCTGAGGTTTATCCTGGACCACCTTGCGAAAAAGCGGCTGCGGCAGATGAGTCTTGTTGCACGAACCAAAGGCCATGCGCTGCAAAACTTCCGAACTGTCGTGCGGGGGAGCTACGGTTACGGATGGATTCAGGGGCTCCCGCGGCAACTTGTTAGCCTTTGCATGGGTGCAGGCACCCAAAAAACAGGTCAGGGCCAGGGTTAGGGCCTTTTGCTTCGACATGAGCGCTCCAAAATAATTCTGGCTATGAGCTCACAAAACCATTTAACTTGGGTTCGCGAGATCAATCACAAAGATGGAGCCCAAGAGTATGGCAGCAATTTATGATTTTGAAGTGAAAACCATAGACGGTGTGAAGACCACCTTGAAACCCTATGAGGGCAAGGTCCTCCTGATTGTGAACGTCGCCAGCGCCTGCGGACTGACGCCGCAGTATAAGGGTCTGCAGGAACTGCAGAACGAGTTTCATGACAAGGGTTTCGAGGTTCTAGGTTTTCCTTGCAATCAGTTTGGCGCACAAGAGCCCGGCACCGAGGCCGAGATCAAGGACTTCTGCAGCACGCGTTTCGACGTTAATTTCCCCATGTTCAGCAAGATCGAGGTGAACGGGGACAAGGCTCATCCTTTGTATCAGTATCTGAAAAAGGAAAAAGTGGGCAAGGAAGGCAAGGCGGATATCGAGTGGAACT
>NZ_DASTAT010000074.1 GCF_035712445.1 Oligoflexus sp.
AAGCAGGGTTTCATCGGAAACCCTGCTTCTTTTATTGAAGGATAAATGGCGAATCCTTGTACCCATTCCGTTCTTCATGATGCGAAAACCACAGCATTTAAAACGGCTGCACAAGCCTTGCCTCGACCCAAAATAACCCGACAGAATCGGTCTTTTTGAATCAAAGGCTTTCCCCAGCTGGCTTCCAGCCGGGAACAAATATTTATGTAACTCAGCGACATCAAGAATGCAACTCTTCACTTGGCCCGCCGGCTAATTTAGTGCCGGTCCGTTGACAGGACCGGGTTTCAGCGGATTCAGCGTTGATTTGTTCGCTAAAATGGTGCTTTGTCGGGTCAACCCATCCATCACAGCTAGCATCATGTCGGAAGGCAGAGTGGATCAGCCAGGTTGTGGTGTTTAATTACAACAAAATTTAAAAAATTCGGATTCAGCCCCATTTTTTTTGTAGCTTTCTTACGAGAGCTCGCATAGATTCCCCTCATCGACAGGCAAACCAAATGACTGCCGAAACCTTAAAAAATCTGCCCGGTGACATTCGCAAATCAGTTTTCGAGTGTGCCCCCTTAGAACGGCCCTGGGAATGAACTCCTCCCAGGGTCTTTTTTTCGTCCAATTGCAATAAATTCCCAGTCATGCGCGTCCTGGCATTGGTCTTGAGTCTTATCTTTTCAAAGAGAATGATTATGCTGCGCTCCCTCATTTCAATTTTGGCCCTTATCCTGATTCCCACGGCCTGCGTCAGCACCGGAAAGCTGGATTCCCAGGGCTTCACCCATGATAAGGTCGGTTATTCCCTGCCCTATGCGAAGGCGAATGAAAAGCTCTTCATCAATTCATCGTGGACGCTGGAAACCAATAGCCAGGGGCAGCCTTCCCCGAAGGACAACGGTATCCGCCGCCTGGAGGTGAAGAGCTACAGCGGGCATGAGGAGACGATGCTGGTGCAGGATCTGGACCTCGTCTTCAAACATCGTGAAACAAACGGCGTTATTTCCGTTCAGAGCGTGCCCCTCGGAGAAAGCGCGGCTTATAAAAAACTCCCCATCCTGGCCAAGGATCATATGGAACGCCTGAGCGGCCTATATTATGCGTCTCTAGTTGATGGCGGAAGTGGCGTCGGCAAGGGGAAAAACTATGTGACCAACATCGTGGAAGGCAAAGCCGGGACCATCGGCACTGCGGATACCTACGAAGTGGTCGTGGACGTGGCCAATGCCGAGCAGCTGAAGCTCAATCCTGAACACCGTTTGATGCGCTATAAGATGGTGATGATCAAGCCCAAGGCGCCGGAAGGTTGGAAAGACCTGCGGGGCGTTTATGGCAAAAAAGTTAAGCCCAATGATCGGTATATCGAGGAAACCTATCCCGCGCTCATCGTCCTGACCTATGCCATGGACCATGCCTTTTATCAGGAATATCTCGCTGATTTCGAGGCCCTGGTCCGCCGCTTCAAGTTGAGAGGCTGAGGCTCACACCTGCTGCTGATGCGTGATGCGCTTCAGCAGCTTGCCGATCATGAACATCAGGAACATGGTGATCATGGTCGAGGCGATGATCACATTCCCGAGGCTATCAAAGTGATCCAGCCGGCCGCTGGGCTCCGCCACCACGATAAGACCAGCCAGGATTGCTGCAAGTCCGCCCGAAATCTGCTGAATCGACGAACTCACCGACATGTATGCCCCGCGATCCTGCGGCTTGGGCAAGGCCGACATCAAAGCCGATGAAGAGATCATCCGGGCCGAGACGCCAATCCACATCACGGTATTCACGGCAATCACTGTCCAGATGGAGACCATCGACAGGCGGGTATAGACGGCAATGGTGATGATGGCCAGAGTCGAACCCATCATGAAGATCAGCATTTTTCCGATCCGATCACTGAGCCGCCCAACCAAAGGCCCTGTGATGATCGAGATCACGCCCGTCACCATATAAATCAGCGGCAGCTGATCCAGGCGCACACCAAGGTTATTGACATTGAACGCACTGGCAAAGGGCATCAGCATAAAACCACCGGTCGACAAAAGCGCTGTCGTGGCAAAGCCCTGAAGGTAATTCCGCTGGCTCACGGTTTTGAAGAGATGCACAAAGGGGTTGTTGTCATGCTGCATTTTCAGGTGATCGCGGATGGGTTGCAGCCGAAGGCCGATCATCACGCCGGCCATAATTCCGATGATCACGATCAGGATGAAAGGAGCGTGCCAGCCCCAGTGATTCGAGAGGTAAAGACCGAAGGGCAGGCCCATCACCTGACTGGCAGCGAAAGATGTCTGGATGATCCCCATCACGCGGCCGCGCATATCGTAGGGGAAAAGATCGGTGATGATCGCAAAGGAAACGGAGCCGACGACGCCGCCGAAGAGTCCCGTCACGATACGCGCCGCCAGCAGGAATTCATAGCTGGGCGCCAGTCCGCAGAAGAGCGTTCCCAAAATAAAACCGATATAAAAAAACATTAAAAGTTTTTTACGATCGAAGCGATCGGCGAAGCCCGCAGCCAAAAGTCCTGAAGCCCCCGCGCTGAACGCGTAACCTGAGACCACGAGCCCGAACTGCGAAGTCGTGATGTTCAGGGTCGGCATGAGGATCGCCCCGAGCGGCGACAGTATCATGAAGTCAAGGACTACGGTAAACTGCAAAAAGGCGAGAACGGCGACGACAAACTTTTGATAGGGCGAAAATTTCTTGATGGCGTCTTTGGGAATACTCGACATGCGGGATCCTTATTTTCAGGACATCCTTTAAGTATGGTCGATAGCTTGGATGAGTTGCAACGTGGGAATGAGGCCATCCGAATAAAATTGCGTCCTCAGTTCAGGCCGCGCGGCGGGACCATTTTTCCAGAACATGGCACAGCGAATCGAGGCCTATGGGTTTGGCAATAAAGTCGACCATGCCAGATTCCTCGCAGCGCTTGCGATCCTCGGGCAAAGTATTGGCCGTCAAGGCAATGATGCTGGGAACAAGCAGGATTTCGCTAGGATGATTCAGAATCCAGCGGGTCGCGGTGAATCCATCCATTTCCGGCATATTCAGATCCATCAGGACGATCGCATAAGTTTGGGTCTGAAGGGCGCGGATGGCTTCGCGGCCATTGAGGACGGCATCGACCTGATAACCCAGGCGGGTCAGCATGCGCGTCGTGAGGCGACTGTTGACGTCATTATCTTCGACGAGAAGGATGCGGATACCGCGCGACGTGGATCTATCGACCAAGGAATCCTCCCTATCGGGTTATGAGACATAACCGTGACCCGATAGGAAGATGCTTCGGTACTGAAGGAAAGAAACCTGAAGCTGCGCGCAAACAGCCCTTTACTCCAGCGTCTTTTTCCGTCTATTTCCTGCGCACTTGCCGCGCGGCCCGATTTCAGCGGCCCTGTCTCTTCTGTAATTTTCCGCCGAATTCCTCATGAAAGGCACGAAAAATCGATCGGAAGCCGAGGAAATTTCAGCTTTTGATGCTTTTTAAGGCAGGTGCCCGGCATGTCCTAAACTTCCGTATTCATAGTAAAAAATGGCCAAATCGCTGAGCAAGCGCGCCGAAGTCTTAAGTTTCTTCAAAATATGCCGAGGGTTGGAGAGCAGGCTTATTTTTCGGAGGCAGGCCATTGACGCGACTCAAACACTTAAAACTGAAACCCACGGCACCCTATGCGGGTTTTTCGCAGATTGACGGCAGCCATCCGATTCAGGAGCAAGTGCCCTTCTCCCACGTCCCTTATCACGCCCGGCATCGCCCAGGCGGCAAGGTCGCCTTCTTCAACTTCACGCTGGCCAAAGACATGGGACTCATTGATCCCGGTCACAGTCACGAGATGAATGCGGAACTTGAGCAGACTCTCTTGCAAACCTTCGGTCTTCTGATCGTCAACGAATACGATCAACTGCATCCCGAGCGCGTCGACAAGCAGAGCATCAAACCGAAAACCTATATGGCCACGCGGTACCTGCAGCTGCAGCATCCCGATCGTCGTGGACTCACGTCGGGCGACGGCCGGAGCATCTGGAACGGATGCTGGCAGTTTGCCGGGAAAACCTGGGACATCAGCAGCTGCGGAACGGGAGCGACCTGTCTGTCCCCGGCCAGCAGCAAAAGCAAGACGTTCTTCCGCTCGGGTGATCCGAACGTCTCCTATGGCTGCGGCTACTGCAAACTTCATGAAGGTCTGATCGATACTCTTTTCAGCGAAATTCTGCATCGGAATGGTGTGCGTACCGAGCGCGTGCTCTGCGTGCTCGAATATCCGAAAGGCTTTGCCGTGACCGTGCGCGTCGCCGAGAATCTTCTGCGGCCTTCGCACTTTTTCCTGCATCTGAAGCAGGGGCGTTGGGATCGTCTGAAGGCTCTGGTCGATTATCATATCCAGCGCCAGGTGAATAATGGGACCTGGACCATCGAGTCCGGCCAGAATCCTTATGAATACTTCCTGCAGTCGATGACGCGCGATTTCGCGACGGCCGCGGCCCGCTTTGAATCCGATTATATCTTCTGCTGGATGGAATGGGACGGTGACAATATCCTGGCTGATGCCGGAATCATCGACTACGGCTCCATTCGCCAGTTTGGGCTTTTCTTCCATGAGTATCGCTTCGACGATCATGAACGCTGGTCCACGAACCTGAAAGAACAGCGCTCCAAGGCCCGCTACATGGTGCAGACCTTTGCCCAGATAGCGGATTTTTTGAAGACGGGACGGAAAAAATCTATCGAACGCTTCGCGCGTCATGCGTCGGTGCGCGAGTTTGATAAGATCTTTCTGCGTTCACGCCGCCTTTATCTTCTGCGCAGAATGGGTTTGACAGAATCGTTGGCCGCTGAGCTTTTAAAGCTGCAGGGCAAAAAAGTGCAGGAGCTGGAAAAATGCTTCATGCGCCTGGAATATGCGAAGACGAAAAAAGGCAAGTACCGCGTGCCGGATGGCATGAATTGGAACATGCTTTATGTGATGCGCCGGCTCCTCCGTGAACTGCCCCAGACTGTTGAGCAGAACGTAACATCACGCGAGGCCTCGGAGTTATTGAAGGGTTCTTTGGCCTGGGCGGCTCATGAGGATGCGCATGCCGTGCGTCCGGCTCACGTTCGTGAGCTTGTGCAGCTGACCCGCCTTTATCGGCATGTGATGGTCGAGGCTGCGTCCCTGGCCAGGACTGACCTTACGCGGCTTATGAAGGTCGTCAGCATGTGGAGTGGGAAACTGAACGATGAAAACCGCATCACCGGCGACGCTGTCTGTCTTCTGGCCGAGCAGCTGATGAGCCATCGGCGGCATTTGAGTTCGCGGCAATTCCATAAGCTTTTGGAAATGATCATCCGCGAGCAGGTGCTCAATCCTGATTATCAGCCGAGTGCCTTCCAACCCCAGCTGCGCAGTGATGCGAGGCTCGAACCTCTGGTGCGTCGAGCCCTGAAAATCGTGCGCAGCTATCGGGAAGGATTATAACGCCTTGGCCTTTTCATAAAAGGCCTGCATCATCCGCGGCAGGTTTACGGCGACAAGTTTATTCGTAATCGCCTTCGGCGCGAATACCTTCAGATCGACATCCAGCTCATACTGAACCTTGCAGGAATTCGCGCTCTGCGGCGTGATCTTCCAGCGGCCCTGATTGACCTTGAACAGGCTGCCGGACTCCAGCGTCCAGGCCACCACTTCGGGGCGCTTTTGGGTCATCTTCAGGATGTAGGAAAAGGATTTGACGATATTGATGGTGTACTGGATGCGGGCACTGGTTTCACTGAAATCCAAAACCTCGACCTCGTCGACCTCACCCAGAATCTCGGGGTAGCTCGCGTAATCAATCAAAGCTGCATAGAATTTCTCGGCAGGGACGTCAAAGACTTCTTCGCGGGATGCACCAGCCATCGTCACACCTCTCCAGGGTTCAGGGAAATTTGCGAGTCTTTTTAATTAGCTGATTCATCGCAAACTTGCCAGAGCGGAGTGAAGTGGACGGGAAAAGGAAAAGCCCGGGCCGTGGAGCCCGGGACCTGTCATCAGTTGAACAGCATGCCAACCAGAACGGTTTCGAGGCCTTGCTGAATCGACCCGGCAGCCACTTTTGGCAGAAGGGTGATGGCCGGAGTAATGCTGGACTCATAGGTCAAAAGCCACTGGCCTTCGCTGCAAAGAGCGTTATCGGTGCAAGCCACCGCGTTGATCACGCCGGTTTGCAGTTTTACGCCTTCCGCGCCGGTCAAAGGTTTTTCACCAGCTGGAACCTGCTGAACGCCAGCAGTCTGGGCAGCGAATTCAATCGTGCCTTCCGCGCCGGCATAGGGTGTCGCGAGGCGGGTGTTGTAGGTCACGCCACGAACTTTTTGGTAGCCGATGGGGGACTTCAGTTTGTAGTCATAATAGTGACGCGCGATGGTGGTGCCATCAGCCGCTTTCATATCGTCGAGACGGGCGCTGCGGTTGAAGACGATGCTGTCCGAACCCACAGTGTCAACGTATGCAGGCCACTCGTCAAAGGCGAGGTACCTGTCGAGCAGATTTTCAACAGTCGGGTAGGCTTCCTTGTCGACGACGATGTAAAAGCGAATGTTGATCGGGAAGCTGCCAGCCTCGGTTTCCACGCAGAAGCGTTGATCCGCGATCGCTGCAACGCAAGCCGCAACATCCTTGGGCACCGGGGGAGCTTTGGCGGTTTCAGCTGCAGCGTGGCCAGCCAGAAGGCAACCCATTCCTAGTGCGATCCATGTTTTCATAAGAACTCCTTTGTGACTTTGGGATTTGAGGAGCGAAAGGCCCTCAAATTCGAATGTAAACCCCTTAGTTAATCATCAGGGACGGGGACTCGGCCATCCTTGGCTCCCTCTCCTCATCCCGAAACCATAGCTGTAAAATTTCGATCTGACGGTCCCTTAAGGTTCCATCGCGGCTCAGTAAATAGAGCTGATCCATCACGATGCGATAGGCATTGTGCTCCGGATCTTCTTTCCACACCATCCGCTGTTTCATGTAGCCAAGCGCTTTGCTGAGACGACTCAGAAGATCGCTTGATTCCACCAGGGCTTCGCGCCACAGATGCTCAGAAACCGAGCTGAGACTGATCAAAGCTTCGGCCATAGGCTGTCGGTATTTGGCGTCGGTCAGCGCCTCTGTCCAAATTTTTCCCTGCACCAATCCAAGGCGTGGATCGGCCAGGAAACGGGAGAGCGCGCGTGCGCCGAGCGATTCATTCTGAATGGACTGAACGAGGTTCAGCATCATCTTCGACCAGAACGATGGTTCCGCACTGGCCCCGGCCTCCTGATGCAGCTGCAAAAGTCCTATGCCCTGACGCAGAAGATGCGGCAGCCAGAGTTCCATGATCCTGGCCGTGCTGTTTGTTTCGCGACCATCCAGAGTTTGCAGCGGAGCATCCAGCGTAGCCAAAAGACTTTCCCAATCATTCAAAAAGCCCGCACCGAAATCAGCATGGCGCCAGGCCTGGAGGATTGTATTCCAGCGATCGCTCAGGGTTTCCTGCTGGTCCGCCAGCAGGAGGCCAAGCGCCACATTTTCTTTCAGGAAACGCTGCAGAAGATTCGCGCGCTCCGATTTTTCGCCCAGCTCGGTGCTGCTTTTTTGAACCTGATTCAGAAAGCGTCCGAATTCGTCCGGACTGAAATACTCGCAGAGCAGGACCCAGGTGCGAATGGTTTCCTTTTGCCCGAGGAATTTACTGAAGCGCAGACCCGGCTCATTCCAATTGAAGCTGGTGAAAAGAGTCATCGCATACGGCAGATCACGACCCGCGAAATCATAATTTTCCGCACTCGCGAAGTTGCCGAGGATATGTCCCGCCGCATCCAAAAGATCCGGTCGTGCGCTGATGCGTTCCATCAGCAAAAAAGCCATTTCCAGCATGGACTGACCGGCCTTGGCACTTTCCTGCTGGGTGTTGATCACGAGGGACAGGAATTCATGCACGACATCCAGCGAGGTGCCGTCACCGTTCCTTTGGGCGAGGCGGGCCAGGAAATCCGTCCAGCTCGTGGTTTCAATGCCCTGTTCCCACTGATCCATGGCCGCATTCAGAAGACTGGGCTGCGCCGCCCAGAATTGCACCGCATAGTATTCCCGCCGACTTTGCGAAGCCGCATTCAAAGCTGACCAGTGACCGCGGGCCTGCCGCAGCCAAAGTTCGGTGCGTTCTTCCGCGTTCAGCTGCTCCTGAGCGAGCTTATGAAAGCGGAGGGCCGCCGGAATTTGCGCCAACCCTTTTTTCAACTGGGCTTTGCGACCCATACTGAACACATCATTCAATACGCGGCGGGTGAACCAGGCGGGGAAACGCAGTTCATCACTCACCCTGGCTTCCGTTATTTTCAAGCTGGTGCAGGTGCTGCTGTCTTTGGTTTTCAACTGAAGACGCTGCGACCACTGATCACGCGGTCCGAATTGATCGGTGCTGAGCAGCGGGCAGAAATTTTGCGCAATGACCGAAGCCATGAAGGTCTGATACTGGGCCTCGCGAATGCCGGTGTCGCTGCCTTTGAGTTCCAAAGCACAGGAGGCCGGCTTCCCATCGGCCGCGGCACAGGTTTTATCATCCAGGCCGATCAGGGGCTGAATATAATACGAGCTGCCGGCTTTGGTCAGACCGAGCAGGTTGAAGGTGGACAGCATCTGAAAGTTTGGGTTGCTGAGCAGCTGCGGATTTTTCAAAAGTCCCACGCGCGTCACGGTGCTGACCTTGGTCGCGGGAAAGAGCGCCGTGCCATCACGATTCCGCACCAGTGCCTGGGAACCCAGATCTTCCAGCGTGGAAACATTGGCTCCCAGTTGGTCAGGGAAAAGCTTCACAAACAGAGCATAATCCGCATCCATATTGCTCACAAGCGCCGCGGCGCTGAAGAATCCCTTCAGGCCACCCGTGGGTACGGCGCCGAGCTGAGCATCCTGAGGAAAGGCGACCGGAAGTTTATGATAGTGCCGCAGGTAATAGAGAGTCAGAAGACGGGATTCGGCAGCGCTGTAGTGCTCGACTTCAAAAAATTCAGTGGTGATGCCCGGAGCGGTTTGACTCCATAAAGGTTCTTCGGATGCTGTTAAATCCGTCCAGCGGGCATCACTGCTGATATTCTGCACGAACTGATTCGAGAAATCCTGAAAGCTGCCGGTTTCCTGGGGCGGCAGATCCTTGCTGACAAGGCCGCTGCTGGTCAGCTGCTGATACCAAAGGCCCCAGCCCGTGGGATCATCCCCCAAAGGACGGACCGACTGCATGGGCTGAATGATACGATTTTCAACGCGCGGCTGTATCGAGACCTGGCCGGGTTCTTCAAAACCGAGGTAACGCGCCGGGCTGCCGAGACTCGCCATGGTGGTATCCGAACCATCGACCAAAGATCCGAGTTCGGGATTGCGGAAAATGCTGTCGGCATTTTTAAAGCGATACAAAAAGTGCGAGAAGAGCGAACGGTCCCTGGCGAAGGTTTGCCTCACATCCTCGGGCCATTGAAATGTGGCATCCTGAAGGATATCGTCCTGGCCTTCAAGAGTCGCGGGGAGTTTGTAACGGAGCGCCTGTTCCAAAGGCCCTTGATTATAGACTCCGGCAAAGACCCTTGCGGCCCTTTGATTGGTGACCTTATCAAGGTCTTTCGTATCAGCGGGAAGCAGATCATGGAACTGCTGACTGAGGCTGCTGAGTCGCTCCAATTTCAAACTCAAGAGTTTTTCAATCGGATCGGCCGCAAAAAGTCTCTGCAGCTCGGCATCCTGCATCAAAGTCGTTTCCCAAAGCGCGACATCACGCAAGGATTTCGGCTCGGCCTTCTGCCAAAGTCCCAGCAGTCGATCCATGATCGAGGGATCCACGGCGCGGTTGGCCACCCCGATATTTTTCAGGTAATAGCGATCCCTCTCCAGCAGCTGCTTGCTTTCCAGCAGCACTGTGCGCATGAGATCCTGAATGAGTTTCGGTTCAGGCTCCGCATAGGGATCGGCCCAATACGAAGCTGTCAGATCCGTATCATTGGGTTTGGCTGTCAGCTCCAGACAGTCGGCCTCGGCGCAGGTGCGCCCCACAGCGACCTTGGACCAGGATTCCAAAGCCATGGTCATGGGAACCTGTCCATCACACGCCGACTGAGGCGTGTTCAGGGTTCGCAGTATTTCATAAGTGGGAGCAAAATCCGTGGAGGAAAGATCTTTCAGGCCGGGAATCGTCAGGGCCGAACAGCCCGGGACAGCGCCGCCTTTGGCCAAAAGGTCCAGCATCTGTTCCATGATGCGACTCGACCAGAGCTTGGCGCGCAGTGTATCCAGTGAAGGATCATTGGAAGGTTCCAGCAGGCGGCTGAGCGTTTCACTGATGCTGTTCAAATCCGAGGCCGGCATGCTGCTCAAATCCTGTGCCACTGCCAGGAGCCAGCGGGCTGGGTTTTGCTGCTGATCCAGGCTCTGTTCCAATCCTTGAGCCAGACGCTTCGAGATGAAAGAACGTTCCCCGCTGTCGAGACCCCGATAGGCATTCCAAAAACTTGTGATAAAGCGGCTGAGTTTTTCAATCTCGGCATCGCTGAGAGTTTGCGTGAATTGGTCGAGGTGCTTCGCAAAGGTCGTCGTGGAACCGGCAGTCAGGGTCACAGAAGGCAGGGCGGATGCTGCATCCGGACTCTGCGGCTGTCGAAAGGACTCCAGCATGCGCGCCTGGCTCGCGGCGTCCGGTATCTGAAGGGGCTGCGCACTGAGGGCCGCATCCACGCTATTCATCAGCGCATTCTGCTGAAGGACTGTGGTACTGACTGTTAAAAAACGTGGACCGAAATTCCGGCCTTCCAAAACTTCCCGCGTCATCGCCGAAAGGCTGTCTTTTTCGAGGGCATTGACGAAAACGCCGAGTTCCGCCAGAAGATCATTCATGCGGCCCGATTGCGACCAGAGGGTCAGCTGCTGCTGCAGGCGCGAAGGATCCAGGCTTAAAAGAAAGGGCTGCAGCTGATCGAGGCGTTCGGTCGCAAGATTGAGGCCCTGCTTTTCCCCCTCGCTCAAACCCCGATCCAGGATGCTGGCGAGGGCCAGAAGATAAGGATAACGCTCTTCATGCGTGGTGGCGGTCTCATCCGGCATCAGCGCGAAATCCACCAGCTTCTGCATCTTATCCGCGGATAATTCCGCGAGCAGATTCTTGGTCGCGGGCAGCGTCTCGCCTCCATCGCGACTCCTATTGGAAGCGCAGCTCAGCATCTTATGCAAGAATGCACCGCTCAGTTCCCACTGGGAAAGATTGGTGCTGAGGCAGGCCTCGTTCGATTCGGGATTCTTGAAGAAGGCGAAGCCTTCGCCTCGATTCAGATCCTGTTTTTTATTGGTGCAGCTGATGACGCTCCCGGTCAGGATCAAAAAGAGCCAGGAATATCTAGAGCGCATACCTTACCCCTCCGACAAAGGTCTGGATAGTGCTCGAACCATCCAGAGCTATGGGCAGCCCTTTTGGTGTTTGCACGCTGAGGCTGGAGAGCTGGCTTAATTGATAAGCCGCATCCAGAGTCAGTTGATGACCGTCTTTGTCGGGGGAAAAGTTATAAGCGGAGCCCAGGGCCAGCGTGCGACGCTCAGGGTCGACGACATAGCTGGGAGCATTCCGGCGATTGGCCGAAGTATGCGCTTCAAGTCCGGCGCGCAGTTCCAGGCGATCCTGCAGCGCGGCGAGGGGGGCTGCGATTCCAAAGCGGAAGGCCTGCGTATCCCGAAGATTGGCATTGCCCGGACGATTTTCCACCGACAGCGCGGCGACATCCGAACCTGTGATGGTCACGACCGGAGCATTGAAGCGCGACCACGATGCGCGTTCCAAACTGCCCATCACGCGCAGGCGTTCGCCGTTCCAGGCAAAGCCTATGCGGGTCATGGCCGGATCGTAGAATGGAATCAAACTCGTCGAAGCATCGAAGGGCAGCATGGCGCTTTCGGTGCTGAAGGCAAACGAGGATTCGATGGTCGATTCCGTTTCCTGCGCCTCGCGATGCATGGCGCCCAGAACCCAGTTGCCGGTGCTCCAGGACACACCGAAGTAAGGAACCACAACAGGCTCCATAATAAATTCAAGGCGGCCTTCCGATTCCTGACTGTCGAGCGCCACCTGCAAAAGTCCGCGCGCTCTGAGGGAGTAGTACGCGCCCACGCCGAAGGAAAGGTCCCAGGGGCCTTTGATGGCGAGCGCGGTATAAGCCGCAGGTTTTTGCTGCTGCTCGGAATAACGCAGATAGGTGGCTTCGTAAGGAGAAAGGCCTTTGATACGACCGAAGCTGCCCTGGGGCATATAGGCCGCGAGACCAAAGTGCAGATCATCCGTTAGTTTGAGATTCAAACCAAGACTGCCGCCCTGCAGGGCGTTGGCATCGGATTCCCGATCAGGATCCCGCGGCAGGCGACCCGCTTCCCCGGCGGGCAGATCCTGCAATTTGAATTGGGTCAGCATCGCAGCCGAGGCGATTTCGCTGCGATCGGACTTCACGAGGAGGGCCGGATTGCTATAGGCGGCATAGGCTGTGGGGCCGCCGGCCGTGGTGGCATTGCCGACCGCGACGGTTGATGCTCCCAAACCATAGGTATCAAAGACATTCGCGAAGGCTGGATGGGCGATGCACGCAAGCATGCCCAGAATGGCACAACGGCCAAACAGATGAGTCATATTGTCCCCTCAGTGTGTGAGTTCTCTTCAAAAGAGCTTGGGCGAAGAAAATGAAGAGAACTTTGCATGTGCTTAGCAACGATCGAGGAGCCGGTCAAATGTAAAGTTTTTAACAGTGTCGAGGCTGGTTCGTGCCCGCTGCAGGACATCACGCGCGGTGAAGCCTCGGAAGGCTATATGAGGCAAGGTCCTTGCGCTTTGGCATTCTTACTTCTATGTAAAATATGCGCTTGCGCACAGCTGTTCCATCGAGCATCTGCAATCATCATGCGGCTCTCCCGGAGCCCTGATTTTACCTTTTTAAACGGGATCACAGCTGTACCTTTATTCTTACAAAATCATGCCGATGCAGACTTACGGGAGGAACCCATGCCGCGTGAACGACTGATTGAGCTTCCTGATCTGGATCGACTCGCGGACAAGCGCAGCGACGTGCGTTACGGTCTGAACGGGCTTGTGCCGGCTGTCATTCAAAGCCTCGACGGACGCGACCTGGATGTCGTGATGCTGGATGTGTCGCGCGGTGGGCTTGGAATTCTGGCCCACGGCTTTACGCAGCGGGTCGGTGATACGGTGAACTTCTGCATCGACGGTCAGGCCCCTTTGGTCATGGTCGTGCGTTGGATGAGGCGCTCGCGCCTCGGTGAACAGGAGGGGCTGGGTTTGACGCGCGTGGGCCTCGCGCTCCTTATGCCGGGTGATAACCTCGTGGAGCGTCTTCGCGTTTTTGATTGTGTCGATCAATGAGGAATTCAAAGCGTGCTTGATCTTGCGGGTATCAAACAGGGCACGGCCGCAGTCGCGGTGGTGGCGGAAAATGAAATCAAAAGGCGCCAGATCATGGACGCTTTTGGACTTCTGCAGACTCGCAACGTCCAGTGGTTCCGCAGCTTCTTTGATATGACCGTGGCCCTTGATAAAAGGGAGGTGCAGTGGGTCTATGCCTCCTTCCGCGATGAAGAGGGCGAAACGCTCCTGGCTTATCTGCAGCACCTGCAGGGGGCTGGTTATACGGATTCAATTTGTTTCAGCGTGATGATCCGTGACGCCGACCAGCAGCATCTGCCGCATCTTTTTGATTGCGGCCTTATGAGCTGGCATGAGAATACGGATAATCCGGAAGACATAGCCCAGGGACTCTTCAGGCTGCATAAGAAGATCGAGCCCGACATCAATCCCTGCATGATCGCGTTCTCTTATTTAAAAGCCTATTATAAGAGCCAATCACGCTGGACGGATATCCTTCGGCTCACCGATAATCTTCTCCGCCTTTATCCTTTTGATGACATGCTGCGCCTGAATCAGGTGGAAGCCTATGCCAAGCTCGGTGAGACGGAAAAAGCCAAGACTCTTCTTTTGTCGATCGAATACTATGACCCGGCCACGGCCGAGCAGGTGATGCAGCTGCGCAGCATCCTTTTGAAAGAGGATGAAGGCAGCATGCGGGCCTTGGCTTATCAGTATCAGATGACCTCGGTCCTGATCGTCGATCCCATTGATGAAACGGCCCAGGTCCTGCAGCAGAAACTCCGCGAACTCGGCTTTCAGATCGTCGAGCACTGCAGCAGCGGGGCGCGAGCGGCTGAAATCATCAGCAAACGATCCTTTGATTTTTATGTCCTCGAATGGCAGACGCCTGGTCTGTCCGGTCCCTTCCTTCTTCAAAGAATAAGGGAGAAAGGGCAGCACGAGGCGCCGATCATCGTTCTGACGGAAATCCTCGATCGTACCGACAGCCAGCTCGTTCGTGAGATGGGCGTCGCTCAGGTCCTGCGCCGACCCCTTAGTATCCAGCAGTTCATGATGGCCGCGGCCTGGTCGATGTCGCAGTCGCGGATGCCGACCGAAGCCAGCAGCTTCGAGCGGAAGATCCAGGTGCATCTGAATCGCGGCGAGGCCGAGCGCGCGCGTCAGGTTCTGCGGGGCTTTCAGGCGATCTCCACCCGCGATCCCATCAAGGAAAAATATCTGAAGGCCTGCATTCTTTATCATGAGCAGCGCTATTTCGAAGCCAAGGTGCTTTTGATCGAAGCCACGCACGAATCGGCGGGAGATAACGTGCATGTGGCCGCTTTGCTGGCGAAATGCCTGATCAAGCTCGGGGATTTTCAGGCCGCGTTGTCCCTTTTGAAGCGCTGCACCCAGCTGAGTCCCAAGCATATCGAGCGGCTTTGCAATCTTGCTGAAGTCGCCCTGCAGATCAAGAATGTGCATACGGCCGAGGATGCTCTGCAAAAAGCCGAGGGCCTGGATCATGAATCCCCGCTTGTGAAAAAAGCCAGGGCCAAGGTCGCTGTTGCGGGTGGACAGACCCAGCGGGCGCTCGATCTGATGAAGAACATGAACAACGCCCAGGACGTGATCGCCTATCTGAACAACATGGCCGTGGCCTTTGTGAAGACGGGCGATATCCCCGAGGGCATGCGGCTCTATAAGAACTGCGGCAAGATCATTCCCGAGGACAGACCCGATCTGAAGGCCATCGTGGATTACAACCTGGGCCTTGCCTGCGTGAAAAACGAAGATCCCAACCTTGGTTCCGTCCACATCAAGGCCGCGCTCGATCGTGGTCCCAGCGTGGTCTATGCCCGGGCTGAATCCCTTCATAAGCGCATCCTCGACGCCCGTCGCTTGAATATTAGCGTCAAGCTCAATGTCGCGAGTTCGGATAGTCGGAGCGAAACATCAGAACTTTCCATCGAAGAGGTCAACCTCTTTCAGGACCGCGAAGCCGAGCGGCGCAAGGCTTATTTCCTGCGGGGTCTGGTCCTGGCCGAGCGGCCCGGTCTGCCCAAGGTTTCCTGAATCGTCCCACTCACGCAGAGAGCGAGGCAGTATCGCGCTGAAGGCGGGCGGCCTGAGCACCCATTTTTGGGGCGTCCTCGTGTGCGTCGATGCAGCCTCGCCCGGCATCCAAGCCCCCCGAATCCCTGGACTTAATTACCCGCTGGACACTTCCCGCAAAGCCTGCTAGCAAACAGATCCAACCAACGGATGACCCGTTTGTTCTGGAGGAGTTTTATGAAAACGACATTGACCACCTGTGCCATGGTGCTGGCTGTTTTGAGCCCAGCGGCTTTTGCTGCACAAAAGAATTGCCAGATCACTTTCGAATTCAATAGCGCGAAAGTGGATAGCAAGGCTCTGGACGTCTGCGTTGACGTTTTGCAGCTGAAGGCCGGTGACAAGGTTCAGATTGATGCCTACGCTTCCGAAGAAGGCACCAAAGCGTATAACCTGAAATTGTCCCAGAAACGTGCCGCGGCCGTCACAAGCGCTTTGCAAAAGCGCGTGAAGCAGCTGGACGTGAAAGCCCAAGGCCTGGGTGAGCGCGATATGGAAAGCCGCGTGGCGATTCTGATCATGGATGCTGCGGATACCGCCGTCGCTTCCGAAGAAATTCCCGGCACCAAGGTCGCCGCTCTCGGAACAAGCGATGCCGTTGCCACCAAAACTGCTTCCGCCTCGACGACCCAAGGTCGCTGGCGTGCCGCCCTTCGTAGCGGTTTCGATACCACCCGTATCGAACAGCGCGAAGAATATTTCGCTCCCGGACTCGACGTCGCTTATCTGCCGAACGTTCATCCGAACCTTCGCCTTGAAGTCGGCGCTCTGGCCAGCCTTTATGCGGAAGGCAACCGCAACCGTCTCGGTTCGTATCACTTCGCACCCACCGTCGGTTACCAGAACTCCGGTTACGTCGCCGGCGTTCGCGGTCTGGCCGGTGTGGTTCACAGCTACGAAACAGACAAGGACTTCACCGATACCGGTGCGGAACTCCGTCTGGGTGTGGAACGTGATCAGTGGTCGCTCTTCCTCGGCGCAGGTCGCAGCAGCACGCTGGACCGCGTAGGCATGGACTTCGGCGTCCGCTTCTAAAATGGACGCGTGGTGGAAGGCGATGAGCCTTCCACCGGCCCTTTTAAAAGAAGCACCAGCCTTCCCCGCGATAGGTCTTCACCACCTGCTCGACCTTGCCTCCTCGCAGAAGATGCACTTCCTGAAAACGCTCCATCAATTCCCCGGCCTTGGCATGACGGAAGAAAATCGGCTCCCCGAGTTTTCTCTCCTCAGGTGAACGGAACGATGTCTGCACCTCACCGGCGCCGAGCATTTTGAAAAGAGTCAAACCACGCGGCAGAAAAATCTGCGGCTGCTTATCGACATGAATCGGACCGGACGCAATGTAACCCCCGCCGCTGCAGGCATAGACATGAGACCGGGCCTGACGCACGATGGGCAGGGCAAAACCCGCCGCCGGTGCATATTTAAAATCTTTGAAGTGATCAAAGAGCGTGGGGGAATAGAGCCCCGAGCCTACTGTTATTTCCGTGACGCTGGGATCGTGGCGGGTCACGCTCACGCTGCCGGTGCCGCCGCCGTTGACGAGACTCAGCCTATACCCGGCCTTCCGCAGGTATTCCACCGTCGCCACGCGTCGCGCGAAGCATTCCTTTACGGAAATTTTCTTCAAAAAGCGCACGAAGAGATTGTAGATCCGGGAGCGCGGCAGATGATCGGGCAGGCCCGCAATCTGGCCTTCATAGCCCATCAGGCCTTCGAGCTGAAGCAGATGGCACTGGCGCAGGGTATTAATGAGCGGCTGCACATCCTTGGGATGACGAATAGGCGAGCGAAAAACCCCAAAATGCAGAAGCGGGAAATGAGTCGAAAGATCCAGGTCGATGCAGACGGAGATGGTCGTCATTCCGGATTCTGCATGCTTTTGCAGAAGCTTCAGCTGGTCCGGATGATCCACCATAAAAAGAATACGCTTGCCCGTTTGTATCGAGGGCAGGCAGGCTTTGATGTCGCGTGACTCCATCGTCGGATAGGCGATCAGAATATCATTGAAGCCGGATTCAGCCAGCAGAGCCGCTTCCGCCGCGGAATAGGCCATCAGTCCCTTGAATCCCGGATAGCGTTTTAAGAGATAACGCAGAATGTAAACACAGCGCAGAGACTTGGTGGCAAGGCGCAGCGGGTAGGGGCCCGCTCTTTGACAGAGCGCCTCGGCATTGGCGTCCAGAAGATCCATATCTATATAGGCCAGTGGCAGGGCGCGGCCCTGGATGGCGGCCGAATAGGCCTCATAGCTGGGCGGATTGGCTGTTGCAGTGGCCATAAAAATCCTTAAGAATGCGAAGCAGAAAAAAGGAATCATAATGCAGGTCCCACGAGCAAGGCAACGGATCGCCGGGTGCCCAGGAGGAAAACGTGGCAGCAGACGTGGTATTTCGCAACTGGTCTCGTTTGATTCAAGCCCGGCCCCGGGAGACACTGCGCCCCCAAAACCTCGCCGAGCTGCAAAGCGTCGTCCAAAAAAGTCACAAGGTCCGGGTCCGGGGTACGGGGCATAGCTTCAATGCCTGTGTGGCCACGCCTGATACCCTGCTCCATTCCGATGCCCTGAATCGCGTGCTGCATCTGGATCCTGTAAAAAAGCAGGTGAAGGTCGAGGCGGGTATCAAGCTCAAGGATCTGAATCTGGTTCTATGGCAGAACGGACTCGCTTTCCCCAGTCTGGGTGATATTGCGGAACAGGCCATGGGCGGATTGGTTGCGACCGGGACGCATGGGACGGGCCTGAAGTGGGGATCGTTCTGTGACGGGCGCTCTCTGATCGGAATGGAGCTTGTGCTCGCCGATGGCAGTCTTTTGGAACTGCGGGCGGATCGCGAGGACGACCGGCTGATGCTGGAAGCCGCGCGACTGTCGCTTGGGACTTTGGGCGTGATTTATTCCCTCAGCTTTCAGCTCGAAGATGCGCATCACCTGGAATTCAGCAGCCGTATCGTCTCGCAGAAAGAGGCTTTGGATCCTGCCCTTTATAAAACCCACGATCATTTCGAATATTTCACGTTTCCTTTTCATGATCAGGTTCTGATGCTGACGCGCGACCATTGCAGCAAGACCTGTGATCGCGGACGCCTGGGCGCCTGGATCAATGATGTCGTCATGGAAAATTTCGTGCTCGCGTCTGTTTTACGTCTCACTTCATTCTGGCCTTCAAAAATAGGCTCTGTGATGCGTCTGATGACTCAGCTGGCGAGCGAAGAGCACTATGTCGGCCGTTGTTATGAAGTGATGGCCTCCATGCGCAACGTTCGCTTCTTTGAAATGGAATATGCCTTTCCCTTGGAGCGGATTGAAGAGGCGCTCACCATCTATCATGATGTGAATCGCTTTCACGCGCAAAAGACCAAGGGCGAAGCCTATTATGCGAGCTTCCCCGGCGAAGTCCGCTTTCTGGGCGGTGACGTGGGAACCATGCTGTCACCGACGCTCGGCCAGCCGACGTCCTATCTTGCGGTCCAGGTCTTTCCATCCTTTGGCTCCGGCTATGAAGGCTATTTCCGAACCATGGAAGATGAGTTTCGCAAGATCAAGGGACGGCCGCATTGGGGTAAACTCTTTTACAAAAATCCGATGGATGCGTATCCACGTTTTCACGAATGGAATAAAATACGCCAGAGCCTGGATCCCGGGGGGAAATTCCTGAATCCATTTGCGGATGCTCTGGTGCACGGTCGGGATTTTTAAAAACGCAGGCGCTTGAAAATAAATTCCGGCAGGTGTGTGATCACGGCCATGACCCAGCGCCAAAAGCCTGGAGCATAGAGAGTATCCTTCCGCTTCTCGATGGCCTGCACAATGCGTTTGGCCACGGCCTCGGGATTGGCAGTCAGTGGCCCGCGCGGCAGATGTGCCGTCATCGCCGTGGCCACGATTCCGGGCTTGATGGTCAGGACTTGCACGCCGCTTTCCGAGAGTCTTGCGCGAAGGCCCGAGGCATAGGCTGTCAGGGCCGCTTTGCTCGCGCCATAAACAAAATTGCTGGCCCGGCCGCGATCACCGGCGACGCTGGAGAAGATGGCGAGCACACCGCTTTTTTGCTGCAAAAGGAGGGGCAGGATGCTGTTGCTGATCGCTATAGGTGCCTGCACGTTCACATTGAAGAGGTCTTCGCAGGCCTTCGGATCACTGAGGAGCTGCTCGGTATCCCCAAGGATGCCGGAGGCAATGATCACGACATCGACATGCGTGGTGCGCTGCCGTAAAAGTTCTGTGGCGGCGCGGGCTCCGAATGCGCTGCCGAGATCCGCCACCAGTGACTGGACTTCACTGGCGCCGCGTGCTTTGAGGTCGCGTTCGATATCGTTCAGTTTTTGCTTGTCACGGGCAATCAGAAAAAGGCGGGCATGCTTTTGCGCATAAATCCGCGCCACAGAGAAGGCCATGCCGGAACTCGCGCCGAAGATGGCCACGACAGGATCATTGGGGGACTCAACCACGGCTCACCCTTTGCCAAAATTGGGAAGTGAATTTGGGATCCACAAAGCGACTGAACTCACGCCACAGCGGATATCCACTTTGAAAGAGTTCGGGACTCATCATCGCGTCCTTGGCGGGATAAAGTCGTCCGCCGGCCCTTAGGACGATCGCATCGAGTTTTTTGAAAAGAGCTTCCGACCGTGGCCCTTGATTCTGAAAATCGAGGGTGAGCGTATAACCATCCCGCGGGAAGGAAAGCATGCCGGGGGAGCGGATATCGCCGAATTTTTTTAAAACGGCAAGGAAGGATCCCATGCCCGACTGGGCGATGATGTCGAAGATTTCAGTGAGTTCCTGCTGCCGTTTGGAATCGAGCACGAACTGGTATTGCAGAAGGCCGTGCTGTCCATACATCCGGTTCCAATGCAGGATCTTATCGAGCGGATAAAAGAAGGGATCGAGCGGCATGCGGCCCTTTTTTACCCTTGTTTGCTGCTGCTGATAATAAAGCTCATTGAACGCGCGGATGGACCAGCGGTTCAAAATCCAGGACGGCGCCTGGAAGGGCACGGCGACTTTCCATTTGGCTTGTTCCGTGAATTCCGCGGCGGGGTCACCGTTTTTCGCGTGATTGCCGCGGAAGAAGATCCCGCGCCCTCGTTTTTTTCCATGCGCCATGCAATCGATCCAGGACATCGAATATTCCCAGTCGCGTGCGGATTCGTCTTCCAGGGTAAAGAAATCGTCAAGCCCGGTGGTTTTAATCGTTTCCGCGTCCATAAAGGCTGAGGCGATCGGAATGAGCTGAAGGGTGCAGACGGTGATCACGCCGGTCAAACCCAGCCCACCGACGGTGGCGGCGAAGAACTCCGCTTCGCGCGTGGGGCTGCAGGTGATCGTTTCCCCGTTCGATCGCAGAACTTCCAGCTCCTGGACGTGACAGCCTATGGTGCCACGCTTGTGATGATTTTTGCCGTGAATGTCATTGGCAATCGCGCCACCCAGGGTCACATACTTCGTGCCTGGGGTGACCGGGACGAACCAGCCGTGGGGGACGATGAAATCCAGCAGGGCTTCGAAGCTGAGGCCGGCTTCGGCTTTGATCAGTCCGGTTTGGGCGTCAAAGTTTTGGAGTTTATTGAGGGGACTCATAAGAAGCGCCGTACCACCACTCGGCAAACAGCTGTCACCGTAACTGCGACCCTGCCCATAGCAGAGGAATTGCGTATCGCGCAAAAGAGCCGCGTGAAGATCCTGCTTCCAATAGACGGGTTCCTGGCGGGACTCGCGACCCTTCATCCCACCCCAAGACTGCGTTGGTTTCACCGGTGCTCCCTGAATTCGTGACATGAGTCAGCATACCGGGGTCAATCGGGAAAATCCAGCGGGGGCGTTCGTATCTGCTGGGAAAATCCTGTGGGGCGGTTGGCACATCAGGAAAGGTTAGTGACCGGCTCCAAGAAGAGGCCGGGCCGCCTTGGTCTTGTCGCTGTTGCTGACCTGCTGAACAGGAGCTTTGGGCAGAACGCGATCCACAGCCTTCAAAAAGGCCACCGAGCCGTTCACAGCGCGCTGAACAATGGCGGGGAGCTGCTCGGCGTCGGGTGTCGCCTCATGAGCGACCTCAAGGGTCAAGGCATAGACGCCAAACTTCATATAGGCAAAGTCGATGAATTCACCGTCGGTCTGGTAGTCGTGGAACGATTGCGTGTATTTAGGCATGCCCATGGTTCGCGCCACACTTTGACCGAGGGACTTGAAGATCGGATCATGTCGGCTCGTTGACGGTGTATGACACCAGGGCCAGAGCACCGCTTCCAGTCCAGAGTGAAAGGCCGCCGAGGCCACCACGCGTTCATTACTCAAAAGACGACGGACGAGGCGTGTTTCCACAAGGCGGAAAGCCTCTGACTCGGGGCGTGTGGGCGTGGCATAATCCCGGTTGGGATCGACACCCTGAGAATCGGTTCGCAGATTGGCCGCGTGACCATCCGGATTGACCAAAGGCTGCAGGACGATGCGATACTTCCGCAGAAGCCGATCAACATCGGTACGGTCGCGCTGATGGATCAGAAAATCAATCAAACCCAGCACAGCTTCCGTCGAAGCCTTTTCGTTTCCATGATGAGTGCCATTGAAATAGATGGCGGGGACGTCAGGGCTCCAGTTTTTACTGATCGCGACATACGCGATCTCGCGGCCCTGAAGGGATTGTCCCAGGACAACAAAGCGTGCCACATCTGGATAATTTTGCGCGCGACTGCGAAGATATTGAGCGATCTCTTCCTGAGCATGGTAGCGTTGGAACTGGAGTCCATAAGCCGTCTGGGTGAAGCCCGAGGCCAAAACCATGATCTGGATGTAGAGAATGAAAATCGCGCGCATGGCGTTTATTTCCTGTTTCGTTTCTGAGGCGGATACTATCGCTTGACGCGGCAAGTGTCAATTGACAAGCCATGTAGAACATCAGAGCAGGCAAGGCTTTCGCTCTCTTCTCGCAACAGGGATGCAGGCGTCGTCGGTCCGCGTGACGTGATCTTGATATTCTCATTTGACAAAGCCACTCATTCGTCGGAAGAAGAAGACTTTTACCGCCATGATATTCAGCGTTTGAGTCTGCCAAAGAGGGACGTAATGGCCTTATCGTATCGTATCCGTGAAGCTGCTCTGGATGATAATGAACGGCTGATCGAATTGGTTCGCCGTTGTCCGATGCGCGGTCAGCTTCAGGTCTACCTCGACCGTTATCCTGATTTTTTTGCGATGACCAGACTGCAGGGCGATCGCTCGTATATTTACGTCGCGGAAGATGTCCGGGGTGATCTGGTCGGCTCGGTGGTCTTGATTGAGCGACAGGAATACTGGCACGGGAAACTGGTCAAGGTTCTTCACATCGGCGATCTGCGCACCCATCCCGCCTGGCGAGGAACCCGCATTGCGGCGAAGTTTGTCGAGATCTATCGGCATAAACTTTTGAGCGAGGGCTATCATCACGGCAGCGCCGAAATCATGGAGGGCAACGCCGCCCCGGTCAAAGCCCAGCGTCTTCTGGGGGACGCGATCAAGGTATGTTATGATGGCGCAATCGACTTCTATCAGCTCCTTCCCATCTGGAACTATCGGCCTTCCAAACACTACCGCTATCGCACGGCCGGACCCGAGGATTTGCCTGCAATCGCGGCGCTTCTGAGCCGCAGCTACGAAAGCAGTCCGGGAGCCCCAGCCTTTACCGAGGAATTTCTGGCTCGTTCGATTGAAGCCCATGGTTCGTTCGGCCTGCAGAATATCTGGCTGGCGGAAAATGAAGCGGGCGAGATCCTGGCCTGCCTCGGCACCTGGGACCAAAAGAGCCTCCGCCGCACAGTGGCAGTTCGTCTGAGTCGATTCTTTCGGCTGGTGGTCCGTCTTCTGGCCTGGCTCGGGGCGATCTGGAAGGTCCCGCCGGTTCCGGTCGAAGGTCGGCCTCTCCGTTATCTCTATCTGCGCTGGCCGGCTTGTCAGCCTACAGCTGTTTCCGCTCTACGGAATCTCGTGCGCGTTGTCATGCGCGAGGTCAGACAGCAGGGCGAGCATCAGTTCGTGGCCGTTGGCTTTCATGAAAAAGATAGGCTCAAACAATGTCTTCGCGCTATAATTCGAGTCAAGACCAAGGTTCATCTTTATTCACATCAAGTCAAAGCAGCTGCGGAGCCAACGGCCCTGATGCAGGCGTCCGGGGAAAAAGCTCCGTACGTTGACGTTGCCTTGATCTAGGGGGCAATTTGGCAAAGCGAATTCTGCTGACGTCCGGGCGCGTGCCGAGCGCTCTGGAGTTGGCTCGGGCCCTTGCGCGCGCAGGCTGCCATGTGGTGGTCGCGGATAGTTATCCCACCTTTATCTGTCAGGGCTCGCGTGCGGTGGCGAAGGCCTATGTGGTGCCACCACCCCGGCAGCAACCCGCCTCTTATGAACTCGCGATCATTGATATCATCAAACGCGAGCGCATTGAACTCGTGGTGCCAGCCAGTGAAGAGGTCCTTTACCTCGCAAGCTTCGCGGCCGAGATTGAAAAGCACTGCGCTTTTTTCTTTGCCGATGCCCCGCTTATGCTGCAATGCCATCATAAGCAGAATTTCAACGATATGTCGCACGCCATGGGTCTGAGCGTTCCGCCGTCCACGCTTCTTTTAAAAGGCAGCGTCGCGCAGAAGCTCACGCAGGACGACTTTGTCCTTAAACGCTGCTATTCCCGGGGTGGCAGTCGCGTGATCTTCGCCAAGGCGGGAACCGATCCCGCGACCTGCGATGTGCCGATGGACGGCAGCTGGCTGATTCAAAAAAAGATCCCGGGGGAAACGCTCTGCTCCTTTTCCGTTGTCCAAAACGGACGTCTTATGAAAACCCAGCTCTATCGCCCTTCGGTCACGCTCGGGCACATCGGAGTCGTGTTTCAAAGCATCCGTGATGCGCGCATTGAGCAGTGGATCGAAACCTTCGCGCGCAAGACGAATTATCACGGTTTCCTTTCCTTTGATTTTCAAAGAACGCCAGCCGGCGAGATCTTCGCCCTTGAATGCAATCCCCGGATCACCAGCGGCATTCACCTTGTGAACCCGGATGTGCTGGCCCAGGCCATACTGAATCCCGATCGCCCCTTGCCGCAGAAGGCGTCCCGCAGCCGCGCGCAGATCGTTCTGGGAGTGGTGACGGCGCTGCCTGATATCCTATCGAGCCCACGCCTGGCCTGGAAAACGCTGCGCGAATGCTTCCGCGCTCCGGATGTGATGTTTGCATGGTCGGATCTTTGGCCGCTGCTCTATCAGATCAAATGCTATCTCTATTTTTTCAAGATCTGCCGCCGCGAAAGATTTCCGCTCTCAAGCTGCACGATGGATGGCATTGAGTGGAATGAAGAACGGGCAGGGCAGGAGGAAGCCTCGGCGAGACCGAGGCCCAACCTTATCAATCAAGCGTGAAGAAATCATGTTTCGTCAGGATCGGGTCCGAGAAGGAACGATCCCGGATGTTGCTCAAAAGAGTCTGCTCGCCTTCGGTCAGAGTGCCGACGGCTTCATAAATATAAAGACGGCGGGCGAGGGGATAATCAAAGCTGCGAATGTTCGCAGGGCTTGGCGCATAGGCCTGAGCGTCTGCGGTCCTGGCGAGGGGCAGTTCACGGTTGCCGTCGCGAATTGCGGAAAGACCCGAGTAACCGACCGCCGCAGCTTCCTTCGCAGTAAGATCAGCAATCGCGGCCGTATCATTCAGAACCTGAACGCAGCTGCCGAAGCTTGCAAGGCCAAGCAGGGATTTGAAGGTGTCCGTGGTGCCCGAGGCATCATCGCGACGATAGGCTACGATGGCTTTATCCTGACCGCCGACGGCTGACCAGTTGCTGATCTCGCAGCTATAAATTTTTTTCAGCTGGTCCAAAGTAAGGGACACAGTGCTATTGCTTTTATTGACAAAGACGCCAACGCCATCCAAACCGATCACGTGCTCGACGATCTGGATACCCGCGGCGGCCGCTTTTTGAAGCTGCTCGGGTTTGAAGGCGCGCGACATGGGAGCCAGGTGCTGCTCCTCATTGATCAAGGCCGATTCACCGAGGCTTGAACCGCCGCCCTGATAAACAAGATTCGTGTCGAGGGCACTGGCGCGAATCGCATCCTCCATATAGGGGGCGAGTGTATCGGAACCTTTCAAAGTCAAAGAACCCGCATAAGCCTGAGCGAAAAGAGATGTGCCGATCCAGAGTGAGCCGAAAAACAGTTGGCGCTTCATAAGTATCTCCTTGGTTTTGTGGGCACCCGAAGGGGTAGCTCGGGTATAAAACCTTGGGAACTTTGCGACAAATCAATTGACTGTGAAGCCCCGGTAAAGATTGAAAACCGGTCAATTGATGACCGCATTTCGCTTTTAAGCATATGATATTATTGTAAAAATAGAATCAAACAGGAAAGTCGGAAATCCCGCGGTCACTCGTGTCGATAGGGTGCTCCATGAAAGGAGGAGATTATGCTCCCCAGATTTCCTTTCCTGCCTGGAGGCCTGGCTCTAGTTGCAACAGCATGCGCCATGCCCCAGCCGGGAGTTCGTTACTCCACACCGATCGAATACACTGTCTTACGCGGCGAACAGCTTCATACGGAAAGACAGATTGTAGAGGAACGGGATATTCCCTTGCACACCGTCTTTGGCAACCTGGCTTCCCTGGGAAACCGGCCGATGTCGGTGCAGCTCTCAACAGTTTTGGAAGCGCCTTCAGTCGGCGGAGCGCCTTTGCGTATCACCCGTCTTCTGCAGCAGAATCAAATCCTCCTCGTCGCCTATGCAAGTCCTGATGGACGCGCGCTGGGCGCCCTGGCCTTGATTGATATGTCCGATCCTGAGGCTCCTGTTTTGCGAGCAGAGCTGCAGCTGCCGACGATGGCTGTCACGAGTGTGGCGCTGGATGGAAGTTCGGTTTACTTTGCAGGCTTCAGTGGCAATCCCGGGCAGGCACAGGTCGGACGCATTTCCATTCAGGGTTTTGAATGGCAGGATGACTTGAAGATTCAAACTCTGGAGATGAGCACGGTTTCGGACCTTGCTGTTCTGGGGGACAAGGTCTGGCTGCTCGATCGCAGTCAGGGGCAGCTCCTCGGCCTCCATAAAAAGGATGGCGGGATCAGCTCGCAGTTGACTGTCACCAGCCTGGAGCAGCTGGGTCGTGATGCTGCTTCCCTCTGGATGATCCGGGCCTCGCAGCTGGTGCAGCTCGACCCCGACCTTCAGGTGAAGGCTTCGTTTCCCGCGGAAGATGCCCCGCTGAAGCAGGAGGCCCATGGACCGATTCGCATCGGACAGGAAATGGCCATGACCATCCTGGGTGAGGGCGGTGTTCGCGCCTTCTGCCAGGCGGATCAAAAGGCTTTATTTCGTGTGCCCGCTGTGATCAAGGCTGGCCTTGATCCTGCCCGGAGCAGCACGCGTGATGCAGCCCTGAGTCATGGCCTTCTTCTGACAGCCAATGGGGACGCTGGAGTTTACGTTTATTCGGTGCGAACGGACGATCAGGGCAATCGCTGCAAGGATCGCTCGCTGCAGCTGGAAGGCTATTTGGATTTGGGAAAAAATTTCCAAGCCGAGGTTCTGAGCTGGCAACACGATGTGCTCAGCATTGGCGACGGTCAGGGCCGCCTGAACCTGCTTCACGTCGATCGCGATAATTTTGAAGCGGATGATACAGACTTCGATGGCTGATCATGCGCCCATGCTGGAGGGGGAGCTTCGCGGCTCTTCCTCTTTTTTTTCAGTAGCGCCTCCAGTTGGTCAAGCCTTCCAAAGTGTGGTCGAGTCCACGTGCATCATAATAGTCCGAATCCGAAGCCAGATGTATCCCAACCCGATGATCGAGAGGCTGAAAGCCCAGAAAATGATGATGATAGCCCCTTCTCCAGGCCTGGGGATGCTTCCAGGAACCATTCAAGGCTAAAAGAGTAGGACTTCCCTGGAAATCCATTTCGCGGGCTTCGCGCCGGGCTTCGATGCCCGCAGCCACCATAGGCAGTCCCATGACAAACATGGCAAGCACGGCGGCGATCGTCAGAACGGGAATCGCAATCAGGACAAAATTAACGACGGCCGTCACGGATGAGGCGACGAGCAGACTCGCGGCCAGAAGAATAAGGCCCATGGCCCAACCATGAAGCCGAAGTTTATCCGAACGGAGGCTGAGGGCTGATCTTTTTTGAGTGGCAGTATTCATGTTTTATTCCTCCAAAACGAGAACGTCGTGCCATGATCTTAGGCCTCGGCTTTGATTATGGTCGTTTTGGGGAAGCGATAAATAGCTAAGATTACCGATGTCGTCTGCGTCCTGCAAAAAGCGGGGAAAAGACGAGACTCACCAGCAGCATCACGGCGATGATCGTCGGGACTGTCGGCATGCGCGTGGATTCCAAAGACAGGAAAAAGCCTGCGCCTGAGGCGACGAACGCAGTCACTCCGCAAAACCAGAGATGACGCCGAAGACCCGCCGCCAGCTGCCGCGAAGCCACGGCGGTCGGAATAAAAAGGCAGGCGATCGTGAAAAGATAACCCACGGTCTGTACACAGAAGCAAAGGGTGACGAGCGTGATCACATCAAAGGTCGAGAAGGGAACTCGTCCGGGGTGACTGACGCCCGTGATGGATTTTTCAAAGGATTCGCAGGTGAAACGTCTATGGAAAAGGGTCATCAGAAGGAGCAGGATCAAACCCATGATGAGCACCCAGTAGGATTCCTCGGCGCTCAGTGTTGCCAAATCACCGAAGTACTTTTGCGCCATGTGGTTTTCCAAGGCCGGAAAGAGCGCGCTGATCAGATAGCCGCCGGCCAGAAGCACCGCGAAAAGGCTGGAAAAATGGGTATTGCTCGATGCCATGCGCCGGGCGACCAGGAATTCGCTGACGGCAAAAGTCAAGGCCGCGCTGGCCAAAGCTGCGATCAAAGGCAAAAGAGGATGCACGGCAAGGCCAAGACCTAAAAGCACACCGAGCATCGCACCCTGGCCCATGCAAAGGGTTTGCATGGCGCGATCACGCGCCGCGAGCTGCGTCCCGAGTAGAGCAAGACCGGCGGCGAGAATCATACTGGCGGCTATGGTCCAACCATAGATGGCAAGAAGCTGGTTCACGGGACGACATATCCTTTCAGGTCGATCTTATGATGCGGATTCCATTCCGTGGGGTCGAGCAAGGATTCGTGCCCGACCATGATCACAGCATGCTGCCCATCCTGGATGAAATGCATGAGAGCGCTCCGCAGCTGCTGACGCCCGGTGACATCCAGATGATTCATCGGTTCATCCAGGATAAGGACGGTAGGATCCTTCAGAAAGATGCGGGTCAGAAGAGTCTTTTGCCGCTCGCCACCGCTGGCTGTATTCCAGGCCCGATTCAAATGATCGGCCTGCAAAAGCCCATGGCTTTGCTTATGGATTCGCTCCGGATCCACGCGGCAGGAAAAGCCGAGGATATCAGCCAGGGTCAGGCTGATGTGAAACTCACGGTTATGCAGCTGGGACAGAAAACCGATGCGCGACATCGGAAGCTGCCACTGAATGCTGCCTCCTGCCTGGCGGCCTTCACCCAAAAGAAGCCGCAGCAGCGTGCTCTTCCCAATTCCATTGGGGCCCGTGATGGTCATGAGTTCGCCATGATCCAGGGCGAAGCTCAGACGGTGGATCAAAGGCCTGTGATCCGGCGTATGATAGGCAAGGTCAGAAACCTTGAGCAGCTGCGGCATGAGATCACTTTCCTTTGGCCTGAAGAGCTTTGAGAAGCGCATCAGCGATCTGTTTTTGAAGTTCAGGATAGCTGGTGGCCGGGCCCTTGGCCTGGATCATGGTCGGCACGATCACAGGGGGAATGCCCGAGATTTCCTGAAAGCGCTGCAGAGTTTTTTCCGGATTATAATCCGCAGCCAGGACCAGTTTCACACCCGCGGCCTTGGCCGCTGATCCGACAGTGGCGAGTCGTCCCGCCGATGGAGGCATGCCTGGTTTTTCTTCCAGACTGCCATAGGACAAAAGCCCATTGTCCGCAAGAAAATAGGCATATTCCTTATGATATTCCAGAAGAAGGGGCTTGCCCTGCTGAGCGGCCCGGAAAGGCTCCAATTTCGCTTTGATTTCCCGGCTCAGATTATCCATTTTCGTTTTGAAGGCGGCACCGGCTTTTTCATACTGGGCAGCATGAGGCGGGTCCACGCGCGCGAGGGCTTTGACAAGTTCCTGACTGCCTTCGGCCATACTTTTAGGGCTCAGGAAAAAATGCGGGTTGCCCGCCGGATGCACATCCCCCATCGAGCGATCGATGGGCCCCGTGGGTTTATCCAGCGCGGTCACGCCCTTGCCGATTTCACAGTAACCCGGACCACCCGGCTGCACAGCGGCATTGCCGGACTTGCTCAGAACCGCCGGCATATAACCGACTTCAAGATCCATTCCGGCCACGCAGACGACTTTCGCATCGGCCACGAGGCGAATGAAATCAGGCACGGCATCCACATAGTGCGGATTTTCCGTGCCGCGCAGAAGGGCTTTGGCTTCGACGAATTCGCCGCCGATTTCCTGAGCCATCCAGGCAAAATCGGGAAGGGTGGTGATGACCTTGATGCGGTCCGCGGCCCAGGCGTTGGCGCTCCACACAAAACTCCAGAAAAGACTTAGGATGATATGTTTAGAAGTCATGAGCGGGATGGGCTCCTATGGTGAAGTTGGCTTGAAATTCCAGGCGCTGATCGTTCTGATCAGCCTGATCTTCACGCGTTGTCCTTTCATGATGATAGGCAAGGCGCAGAGTGGAAAATTCACTGGCTTTATAGGTCAAAGTCGGAACAACGCCGATCACGGAATTATCCACGCTCTGACCGATGGCATCCTTCAGGCTTAAAACACTATAATAATCCACCAGAAGGCCCAGATAGAACTGGGCATCGAACGCATACTGAGGCAGGACGTAAGCGCCGAGAGTTTTTTCCGCAGCTGCGCCCTCAGGGGTCAGGGTGCGGTGCCAGATCTCGCTTTGCAGAAGGAAATCCAAAACGCCGGCATCCCGCCACTTCGCGGTCAGATCCAGACCAGCCAAAGTCATGCGCGTGCCGGTGGCATCGGTGCGGCTTAGATAGTTCAACGCGGTCTGGGCTCCGCCATTGCCAGGCAATTCCGTATAGGTCGCGAGCCTTGCATAATGCGTGGGCTGCTTGGGTTTTTCACCGGCGTCATGCGCGTGGCCATAGGTATAACCGTTGGTCACGCCGAAGGTGCTTTCCAAAAAGAAAGGCAACGGCGCCAGCCAGGTGTATTCAAGGCCGGAATCCAAGGCGCCTTCTTCACCGAAAAATTCCGTGTGAACTTTGGGTGCCGAGATTATGGGCCACTCATGCCGGTGCAGTCGATTGAGGCGTCCCACGCCCAGAAAAAACTGGCCTGCCCGGATATTGGAGCGGGGCACGAGGCGTGTGGTTCGAATGAAGGCCTCATGGAGTTCCGCGACGGCCTCGCCGTCTTCACGATGGGCCGCGAAGCTTAAAAAACCATCGAAGGATGGATCGATCGGTGCGGTCAGAACGATTTCCGCCTCACGCGCATCGAAGCTGTCCGGGGCGCTGCTCTCCTCATTCACCTTATAGGAGCCCATGAGATCCACGGCCGCTGAGATTTTAAGGCCACTGGAATCCTGACCCCAGGCTGCGGCACTCGATAGACCAAGCACTGTGAACCAACGCAAACGCATGCTGCCGCCTTTCTTATTCCTCGGTGAATTTAGGTTCGCCGCGTTCCACTTTTTTTACGGTCGCGTTGCGCAGCACCAGACCCCAGAGTGTGCCTTTTCCAACGCCCGGAGCGTCGGCATCATCTTCTGAATTATAAAGAGCTTCATTTTCCTCATAAGAACCATTGACAGCGTTCCAGATCAAAACATGGGCCGGTGTTTCGTTATTGTGAACATCCACCGCCAGGGAAATCGGACCCGACGCGTCCACACCACTCAGAACATTGTCGCCTGTGCCGGCTCCATCCGCCTTCAGGCTGGAGATCAGTTCCGTCCCCGCCCGTTCGAACTGCACCGTGAGTCCATCAGACAGACTGCTATCCGAATGCGTGACCAAGGACAGGGATCCGCCTTCGGCTATGGTAAATTCCAAAGCGAAATTATCCTGGGATTGAATAGCATTCAAGGGGGATGCAAAGACCAGAGCCCCGGAGCCCTGCAGACGATCGTCACCCTGCTGCAGATCGCCGGTTTCGAGCAGGTAATACTTTTGCTCGGCAAAAGACCCCTGCGGCAGGTCCGTCGTCTTATCCTCGTCTTTTTTGCAGCCTACAGCTGTAAACAAAGCCAGGGCGGTGAGAGCATGCAGATGTTTCATGGTCATCTCCTTGGTTGAACTCTTTTATTTGCAAGCCTCTTGCAATAGGAAAGGCTGCAGGGGTCCATAGAACCCCATTTGTTTGGAAAAGGGAAGGGGGAAAGCGCATCACTAAAGCAGAATATTGCATTAGCCACTGTGGGCGTCATTCTGCGTGGGACCCCTCAGGGGATCGCGACCTGAACCGCTTCGGCCTGAAGGATGCGAACGATATCGTGAGGATTCATGCCGAGCAGAAAACCGCGTTTGCCACCGTTGATGTAAACGCGATCGAGCTGCAGCATGCTGGCTTCAAAATAGACCGGCATCCTGCGCTTCGTGCCAAAAGGCGAGGTGCCCCCCACCTGGTATCCGGAATGACGATCGGCGACCTCGGGTTTGCAAGGCGCGATGGTCTTCACTTTCAGATGCCGCGCCAGCTCCTTGGTCGACACCTGACGATCGCCATGCATCAGCACGATCAGCGGCCGCTTCTGGTCATCTTCCATGATCAGGGTTTTGATCACGGCATGTTCATCGACCTTGAGTTCGCGCGCCGACACCGTGGTGCCGCCCTTTTCCTCGTAGTTATAAAGATGCGGAGTGAATTCCACCTTTTCCGCCAGGAGCTGACGCACAGCCAGAGTCATAGGATGATTCACGGAAAAAACCCCTCAAATGAATTTTCGCGTCGCGGGCCACAGTTCGCTCAAAGGTTTTTTTAAATTCTGACAGAGATAAAGGACCAGGTGCCTTTCATAGGGCATGCGCAGGGGCTGGTCGAATTCCCCAAGAGGGCTCAAGGTTCCGCAGGCTTTTTCATGATCCTCGCGCAGGCCGCCCAGGATCAGAAGCTGCGTGGCGTCCGCAGGATGATAGCCCCAAAGGAAATAATTGTTATGGCCCGATGAGGCGGGCGGAAGACCCAGATGCCGGCCGTAGTAATCAAGAGCGCCGGCCTCGCCGTAATTCTGGGCGAAAACCGCCGTGACCGCCCGACTTTCCTCGGGCAGCTCATCATAGGCCTTCGCCACGAAGCGGGCCATCTCTTCCCAGCCGAACATATCCGCATAATGCTGCGGCAGCACACCCTGTAGTTGTTTTTCGCCGGTATTCGCCTTGAAGCCTAAAAGTTCCTGGTAGTTTAAAAAAACATTCACAGGCAGCACCGGCAAACTCAGGGGCATGATAACAAGGCCGCTCAATCCGATCAGCACCGGAAAAATCCAGCGACCCCTGAGGCCGAGTGATTCGAACTCCAGAGCGCCGATGGCAATCAGCGGTGTCATCAGGCTCGCGGCGTAATAGCTTTTGCCATGCGAGGGAATCAGAAGCACGCAAAAAGCCAGCACGACCCAAGCGTAGGGACGCAGGTAATGCCAGCGCGTGCGGGTCAGGAGCACGAACAATCCCGGCACCCAAAGAAAGGCGACCAGGGGATGATGGTGCACAATCAAGTCTGCCAGCAGTGAAAGCAGCGTCAGCGCTTCGTTTTTATAGAGCCTCGAATGTTCCATGAATTCCAGCGTGGGCCAGCCTTCGCGCATTTGCCATAAAAGATGGGGGCTGATGATGACAAGGCTGATGAAGGCCAGGAAGGCAATGCGTCCGACATAACGTGAACGGTTCGGGGTATTCCAGAAGAAGGCGACGCTCATCAGGGCGACATAGAGCGCGGTCGTGTGCTTATTCAGAATACCGATGCCGATCAGTATCCCGAGTCCCAAAAGTTCGTGCCGCTTCAGACTGCCGATGTGGGGGAAAAGCCAAAAAATCGCGAACCAAAGGAGCGGCTCCAGACTGTTCATCGAGAAAAAATGATCCATGGCCAATCGCAGAGGGGACATGATCACCGCCACTGCGACCAGCGCCTGGGCCAGGGTGCCTCCCTTATGTTTGCGCACCCAGGCCAGGACCAGAGCCAGATGCGCCGCAGAGGCCGCAAACGACCAGAATCGGTAAAGAGACAAATCCTGCTGAAAAAGATAGGACAGGGCATAGCTGATCCAGGCCACCAGCGGCGGTTGATCGACGTAACCCCAGGCCGGCCTTTGACCGCAGACAAAATAGTAGAACTCATCGCGGAAGATACCGTAGGATCGGTAAAAACAGGCGTGAAGCAGGACGAGCACGAAAGGAGCGAACAGCACCAACCATGGACCGGGGAGTCGCGACTTCATCAGGCAACCTCATTCTCAGCAGCGTGCGTCTTGCGAAATGTATAGGCTTGATATACTTTGCTGTCAATGATTTGCAACCATTCCCATGCTGAGGCTGGCTGATGCGAAGAACTTGGAAATACGGAATACTACTGCTGCTCCTCCTGGGCGGGTTTTGGCTGGTTCGCCTGCTTTTCCTGAGGCCCTTGAATATCGATCACTTTTTCGATCGCACCTTCCTTCTTTATGCTCTCGACAGCCCGGAATATCTTTCCACCATACGGATTCTTGATCAGTACGGGATCACCTCGCATCGCAAGCATCTGGATGATATTTCCGTGCAGTCCCTGGATCGCTTGGAGCGTTTCGTCACGCAGAGCGAGGCTACCCTGCAGGGGTATGCGCGGGCGGACCTGAACGAAAAGCAGGCGCTGTCCTATGATGTCTTCACCTGGTATCTGCGCTCGCTCAAAAATGCCACGGGGCCCTGGCGCTTTCATGATTATCCTTTGAATCCCCTCAGCGGCGTGCAGAATGATTTCCCGGTTTTCATGCAGGAAGTCCACACCGTGGAAAGCCGGGCCGAAGCGCGGGATTACGTGGCTCGTCTTTATGCGGCGCGGGACAAGTTCGATCAGCTGATCGAAGGTTTGAAGATTCGTAAGGACAAGGGCATCGTTCCCCCCGACTTCATTTTGGATCGCGTGCTGGACACTATGCGCGCTTTCATTGCCGTTCCGCATCGGGAGAATATTCTCTATACGTCCTTCGATCAGAAGCTGCGCGCGGCCACGGCTATCGACGAGAAGGATAGGGACATCTATCGAACAGGTGCGGAAGAGGCTCTGCGCGATGCTGTTTATCCTGCCTATCAAAAACTGATCGCCGTCGCGGAAGATCTGCGGAAAGTCGCGAGCAGCGACGCCGGAGTGTGGAAATGGCCGAACGGAGTCGATTACTATCGTTATATCCTGGCTGAACATACGACCCTCGATCTGGATCCTGAGGCTGTCCATCAGCTGGGTTTGAATGAGGTGGCGCGTGTTCAGGATGAGCTGCGGGCTTTGCTGGTCAAGCAGGGTTTTCCCGGAGCCGACTTGAGTGCCATGATGGAAGGACTTGAAGCGGATTCGCGCTTTTACTATGCGGATAATGAAGAGGGCCGTGCCCAGATTCTTAAGGATTATCAGGCCATCATCGACGAGGCCGCGCAGAATCTGGGCCAGGACTTCATAGCCATGCCCAAGGCCAGGGTCAAGGTCGAGCGGGCGCCGTCCTATATGGAAAAATCCGCGCCCGCGGGTTCGTATTCCATGCCGTCCGTCGATGGGAGCCGCGAGGGGATTTTCTATGCGAACCTCGGTGACATTCGCAGCACGACGAAGTATGGAATGCGGACACTCGCTTATCACGAAACCATACCCGGGCATCATCTGCAGGTGGCTTTGAATCAGGAGCTGAAGGATCTGCCTTTGTTCCGGCGTGATATGAATTTCACAGCCTATGTGGAAGGCTGGGCGCTTTATGCGGAACGACTCGCCTTTGAAGCCGGTTTGGAAAAGGATCCCTTCGATTCGATCGGTCGTCTGCGGGCTGAACTGAATCGCGCGGCGCGGCTTGTGGTTGATACGGGCCTTCACGCGAAACGTTGGACGCGGCAGGAGGCGATCGATTATCTGCGAAAAGAAGCGGTCATGCCCGCACCTCAGGCCGTGCGCGAAGTGGAGCGCTATGTGGTGGTTCCGGGGCAGGCCTGTTCCTACATGATCGGCATGCTGAAATTTTTGGAATTACGTAGCAAGGCCCAGGCAGCCCTGGGCGACCGATTCAATCGAAAAGCTTTTCATCAGGCGGTTTTGGAAAATGGCGCCATGCCGCTGATCCTTCTGGAAGAGCGGGTGGAACGATGGATCGCACAACAGCGTTGAGGGGCCCATGAAATCCAAAGAAGATCTTGTCATCATCACCGGCCACAGTTCTGGGCTCGGTCGAGCCTTGCTGGATGTTTGCCTTCAGGACGGTACGCATGTCCTTGGCATTGCGCGGCGCCGGCTGGACCTTCAGCATCCAAGGCTGCGGCAAATCCAGGCGGATTTCAGCGCGCAGGACCATGGCATCGAACAGGTCCTGCAGCCGCTGTCTCTGCTTGATACCGATCACAACGCCTGGAAGAGTGTGGCGCTGGTGAATAACGCCGGAACCATGCATCCGGTGGGCGCGATCGGACAGCTGGATGCAGCCGGCATCGCGGCCAGTCTTCACACCAACCTTACCGTGCCTTTGCAGCTTTGCAATTGGCTCCTGCGTAAATTTCCAGCGCAGTCCCTTCGGATCGCACAAATTTCCAGTGGCGCCTCGCACAAGCCCTATGCGGGTTGGGGTGTTTACTGCAGCAGCAAAGCCGGTCTGCGCATGGCGGCTCAGGTCATGGCAGCAGAAGCCGAGATTTCAGGCCGCGATCTGCGCATGGTGGTTTATGAGCCCGGAGTTTTAAATAGTCCGATGCAGACCGAGTTGCGGCAGATTCCGGCCACGACCTTTCCTCAGGTGGAACGTTTTCGACAGCTGGAAAGCAGCGGTCAGCTGGTGGCACCCGAGGATTCCGCGCGTGAACTCTGGCAGATCCTGAATCGCTCCGATCTGCCCTTTTATCTGGAAACACGCTACGGGTCGGCCCGCTGAGTGTACAGTCGTTGCACGAAATCCTCACATGAGTTTTACTTGTGCCCGGGTGTTTCAGGCACTAAGATCGCTCCCATTGTCCTTATACAAAAATTTGGAACATATGGAGCTGGCCATGAAAAGTCTGCGACCGATGCTTTTGGCTGCAATGGGTTTAGGTCTGACCGGAACGGTATGGGCTGCGAGCGACTGTCAGCATGCGTATGAGAAGTTTTTTCCTTATGACCTGCCGATGGGCAACGAACAGGCCTACATCAATGTCCACAGCGAAGTCCGTTTGAGTTACGACTGCCAGGTGGCCCAGGCCTTTGCCGGTGCTGAAGCGCGCGCCGGCGTCTTCGACCTTGATCTGAATCTTCTGCAGGCGGAAGCCAGGGCAGAGGCCCGGACGGGCGAGCCGGCAAGAGCTGGTGCCCGCGTTTTGGTCATGGGTTTTGAAGTGGCCCGCGAGGATCTGGATCTGGATTCCATGCTGGATGTCGCGATCAGTCCCGAACCCGAGCTTGACGTGTCGGGTTCCTTGACCCTGAACGTCGGCCCTGTGCCGGTTCCTGTGAAATATGGGGTCACCACCAATGCCCGGATGTCGATCCGCGGCGGAACCAAGGGTTTTGGTGTGGCTTTGAACCTGGAACCCGCCGCAAGCGCTCAGGTTTATGTCCAGGCCGGAGTCGATATTGCGATCGCTGAAGCCATCGCCCGGGGTGATGTGGTTTTGGTCGACGATGTGTTGCGCAATGATATCGCGCTCTTTTTCGAAGACAGCGACCGGGGTTACATTCTTTTCGATGCCACGAGCCGCAATGCCCTGGACGCTCTGCGCGGGCATGTGTTCATCCGAGCCAAAGCCGGTCTGGGTCCTGTTTCCAAATCCTACGAACGCGACCTCCTGCGCTGGGACGGTTACCATCACGATGAATTGCTCTTTGACTATTCCGAGCGTGTCGCTATCCTGAAATAAGCTTTTAGCAGAATCGCGCAGGGTCTCGCATGATGCGAAACCCTGTCCCTCTATGAAGAAAGGGGCTTCATGAAGAAACGCCTCCTTATCGTGCTCGGGATCGGTCTTCTGACCTTCCTGACCGCCACGGGTCTTTATTATGTCAGACCCGAGGCACTTTATTCCAAAGCTCCGCGCTCCGGATCATCCCGGATCACTCCGATCTGGACGCCGCAGGATATTCCCCTTTGGACTTTGGTGCGGGGAGAAGAGCTGATCTATGATTTGAACTATAGCGGTCTCGGGCATTTTCCCGGACAAAGCGATCAGGGCTTTCAGGTGGAACTGGTCGGCACTCTGCATATCCTCGTATTATCCGAGGAAACCGATGGCTATCGCGTCTGGCTCAGCATTCGACCGGAGGGATCACCGCAGCTCACCCATATTCCAGCGCCGCTGCGGTCGACTCTTCTGAAAGGTTGGGTGGAAGGAACGGGCGCACGCCTCGCGACCCGCGGTTTTTTTCTGCAGCCCGAAATCAGCAGCGAAACCGATGGCGCCGTTGCCCAGTTCTGGCAGTCGCTGGGCGAGCGCACGCAGGTTGTGCTTCCGGCTTCGTTGGCCACACCCACCTGGGATCAGCAGGAAAGCATGGCCGGTGGCGCGACTATGGCCCGCTATGAAATAGATCCTACATCTTTGAGCCCAGCGCTCTTTGCTGAGAAGATTTATATCCAAAAATCCTTTGATGCAGCGCCGATACCACAAAAGAAAATCAGTGGTGAAAGTTTGATCCTGATGCGGCCGCATTTCGAGGGTCTGGAGCAGCTGCAGGCCGATACGCGCGAAGTGCAGGACTTGAATGGCCAAAGCTGGTCCAGCGATACGGTGCTGAAACTTCATTGGCAGAAGCGAATCACGCAGAATGAAACGCGGGTCGCCAGTCTGGAAGCGCGCTGGGGTCAAAGCCAAAGCGAGGGCGGTTCCAGTGAAGAGGCCAGCATTCAGAAGGTCGCGCTCGGCAGCCTTGGACTCGAAGATCTTTGGGGACAGATGCATCAGCCGGGGACGCAGAACTCACAGGAACTCTATCTGAAGCTCAAAGCCTGGATTTACCTGCATCCGCTCGAAATTCGCCGGCTCATGGAACGTCTGAAGGTTCTGGATGAAAGCGATCCCGCCCTGAAGATGACCATTCGTGCTTTGGCCGCTTCGGGTCAGCCTGAGGCGCAGAAGGCCCTGGTCGATCTTTTGGATCAAAGGCAAAGCGATGTGCCGCTGGCGCGAAAAATCATCACGACCCTTGGCCTCCTTCCTGAACCCGCGCGTGAAGCGCAGGAATCTTTGGAGAACTTCAGTCGTGGTCCCGAGGATTCCCCGGTCCGGCGCAGCAGTCGTCTGGCGCTCGGGATGATGGGGCAAAGGTTGAGTCAGGTTCAAAATCCCGAAGCGCAAAAAAGAGCGCAGCATTTGGAGGCCCTGGCTTTGCAAAATCTGAGGCAGGCCGAGGGACTCGGTGCCACCACCGAAGCACTTGCCGTGCTCGGCAATTGCGGAGTCAGCCGGATCGAGGACCTGGACCCTTGGCTGACGCATCCAGATCCCGCGATTCGCGGTCAGGCTTTCTTTGCGCTGCGTTTTGCCAAGCCCTTGAACACGCCTGATTACCTTGTCCTTCATTATCCTATGGAAGCTTCGGCTGAAGTCAGGCGGCAGATCCTGCAGGCAATCAGTCTCCGCACCCCTGATGACGCGTGGTTTCAGGCGCTGCGTAAACTCGCGGCACAGGCCTTGCCCGACGATGATAAGATCACGCTCGCCAAGAGTCTTGTGGGGACTGTGAGGAAGTATCGCGAATCTTCGCTGAAAATAATCGCGCAGCTCCTGGAGCAAACCCAGGATGCCGCGGTGCGTGAAAGTCTGGCAAAGTATCAGGAAACCGCGAAAAAGCAGGTTGCGCTTTAACGCATCAATTGATGATGTTCAGCGGCTGCGTCACAGCCTGAGCACTGCCTATGCGCAGAAAGCTTTTGATTTGCGTGTCGGCTTCATTGCGCGGCAGCACCTGGATATTCTCCAGCTTGATTTCCAGGATCAGCTTCTCGAGCTGGCTGGAATAGCTGAAATTCTGCGTGGTCCAGTGAGCGAAGTTCCCCGTGTTGCCAAAGAGATCGCTGCCCGTGACGACCTGCAGGATCGACGCTGAAATCTGCATGCCCTGGGTATCAAGGACCGCATAGGCAACAGGCTGAAAGCCGGTGGCGAGGCTGGCGTCCAGATCGAAGAGGATGGGCTGATCCTTCAGCGATTGCACCGAACCGTCCTTGCAATTCAATACGGAAAGTTCATAACGCAGCGTCTGTGTACCGAGCTGCGTGCTGATGCCATTCGACAGGAGTTTGGCCTGCGTGATGCCGACCGCATTCTTATCGCAGCCGGCGACTGGTCCTGCGTTGCCGCTGCCGTTGCCGCTGGCATCACCCGTACCCACAGTGCCGCTTGTGCTTTCCACTTGACCAGGCTCTGCAGCGCCGGCATCGGTTTGACCCGAAAACTTACCGCCGGAGCAGGCTGCGGAATGAAAGAAGAAAGCCAAGAAAATGATTTTGCTTGTCGTGCCCATCGTGGTGTCCTTGTTGCAGTTCATTCAGCAAATAAGCAAGGAATATGCCTGGACTTTTGGCTCGAAATCCCTGGCTAAATCGAGGCGCTTGTCAAAACTTTGGACAGACAGTGTGGAAATCGCGACAAAGAGGGAAAAAATTTGGGGGAGAACCGCAAAGCGCTTCTCCCCCCAAACTTCAATACAGGTTTACCGAATCCAACTCGTTTTAGGAGCTTTTTCGACAAACGGCTTTCCCAAATTCACTAAGGATGCGACTCACTCCAGTCGCTGATTCATAGCTATCAAAAGCCATCCTTCGCTGCCATGAAAAAACTGCGATGAATAATGCTGGCGGGGACTATTTGCTTCAAGACGGGTCAGACCTTGGGATTTGGGGTGGGCCGGATACCGCTGTGGAAAACGGCTCCCGCCCGGGAGGCGGGAACCCTTTGGAATTACAGACTGATGTTCATCTGCGCGGCAAAGATGTTGCCGTCGATTTCCGAGGAACCCACGACTTTCGCATAGAAAGGCTGGCCCACGAATTCGCGGGTATCGTTGATGCCGGTCTTGGTCTGGCTCACGCGGCTGTAGCCAAGGTCCAAGGACGCAGTTTCATTGAAGATATAGCTGCCGCCGAGCGAATAGAACCGCATGTCGCCCGTGGGGATGCGCAGCGTGCGGCGTTCGTTCGGAACAGGGGAGTTGTCATACGCGTAACCCGTGCGGAGCGTAAGACCAGGGGTCACAGCATAATCAAGGCCCACCGAGTAACGCAGGGCATCTTCCCAGCGCTCATCCACGCGACTGGCAACCGCGCCGCTGTCTTTTCTGTAGATACTGAGTTCTTCAAAGTTGCTCCAGCTCGTCTGCGTGATGTCGGCGCTCAACTGAAGGCCGGCACCCAGGCCCTGCACGTAGCTGAGGCTGATGATTTCAGGCAGCTGCAGCGGGGCAGTCGCGGCGAAATCACGGAAGGAATCCACGGTCGGTGTGCCTTTGAACGTGGTGTCACCTTCAAGGTTGGCATCGACTGTCGAACGGTAGGAAAGACCGATGCGGCTCGATTCCGTGAAGGACAGGAGTATACCGGCGTTCCAACCGTAGCCCCAGGCATCACCTTCCACCGAGCTGGAACCCAGAGTCTGGCCGTTGGGAGCGACGATCGCTTCACCTGTTTGCGGGTTCAGGGCGACAACACCGGGGGCGAGAAAAAGAGGGCTGGCCGAAGGGTTGGCCGAGGTCAGTTCCGCCTGGGCATAGACCGCGTTGAAACCAGCGCCGAGCGACAGCATGGGATTCAGCTTGATGGAGACGCTCGGGTTGATGTTGGTCGTGCGGACATTGGATTTCTCGGCCGCGATGCGACCTGCGAAGTCAGCATCGTAGCCGGTTTCGCTTGCAAAGTTCGAGAATACGCCGAGGCCGAGAGCGTAGTCTTCGCTCAGGGGATAAACTGCATAGAGAGCAGGAATAAGGGGGCGTTCTGGAGCTGCGTTGGCGCTGGATACGCCCTGGGCTTTGATGGCTGGAAGGCCAGCTGCCTGGAGAGCTGGGACGACGATGGTCGATTCTTCGACTTCAATTTTAAGATCGGCATCGATGGTCGCAGCCGATACACTGAATTGCGGTCTTTTAAGACGGCTCATGGCTGCAGGGTTGCTGCCGACAGTGGTGGCGTCTTCGCCAGCCGCTGCTTCGCCCGCATAAGCCCGACCGAGGCCGCGTGCGTTTTTTTCCACGATCTGATAACCACCGGCCAGGGCCTGGGGTGCGATAGCTGCGAGCGCAGCGACGATTGCACTGTTACGCATATGATTTTGCATGAATGAACTCCCTTGTGCTGTTTTTTATTTGCCGGACATTTTTTTCAGGACGTCGAGGAAAGCCACGGTCGGCGCGAAGATCGCCGGGCAAGTGCCGTGTCTCAGCTTCGGACCTTCGGCCGGGCTTGGGAACGTGGTGACCACAACGTTCGGGCCTGGGAAGGCTTCCTTCGCAACTTTCACCGAACTCACAGGCACGACTTCATCATCCACGCAGTGGAAGAAGAGGGTCGTGGAGCGCGGCTGCCAGCCTTGATTGGTCAGGCTCTGCGACTTCAGGTAGCCGCGGAGTTTCGCAGCTTCGTTCAACTTGGGTTCAGCACTCAGGAAATCAGCGACCAAGGCTGGTTCCAGCATCGCAGCGTTCTGCGTAGGGATCTTGGTGCCGATGTAGTCGTTATTGAATTGGCCAGTGAAAAGAGCGGAAACATTGGCAGTGGGCAGAGCGAAGATGGCTTCGGGATTGAAGTCATTCTGCGAAAGCCACTTGGTATAGGACAGAACGAGGAAAGGAATGTTCACAGGATGCACGGTTTCGCGCTGGAGGAGTTCCACGGCGATTGCTTCCAGGTTGTAAGGGCCGCCCGAGGGACCCGTGGCGACCAGAGGAAAGACGCCAGCGTAATTGGTTTCAATTTCTTTTTGCAGAGCGAGGGTCGCGTATCCGCCTTCCGAATAACCTTTCAGGAAGAGGGGACCTTTGCCGATCGTGTTCAGTTCTGCGAATTTGTAGGTCGCTTTCAAGAAGTCGATGCCAGCATCGGCATAGGCTCTTTCAACCAGATAGGGATGGAAGACTTTGCTGGACGAACCGTAGCCGATGTAATCCATCACCACGGTCACGAAACCTTGCGAAGCTTCGAAGATGCCTTCCGCTGGCGTGACCGAAGGCGCATCGGCTTTGCTGGTCACGGTTCCGTGCTGAACTCCGATCCAAGGATACGAAGCCTGTTTGCTGTCCGGAACGATCATCAGACCGGAAGCGACCACGGGCGTTGCAGCTGCGGTGGGCGTCGCGGGAGTTTGCGTCTGGTATTTCACGCGATAAATGTGAACACCATTCTGCGCTTGCAGTTTGAAGCCGGCGAGGATGGGGCCGAGGCGTTGCGCGACTTCATCTTGGCTCAGACTCACGACGTGCGTGGACTCGACCAGATCACCACGAGCGCTTTGTGCAGGCGCGTCGACCAATTGAAAATTGGCCGGACGATCCGGTTGCACGGATTCAACTTTACTGCCTTCAGCGCAGGCCAGAAGACTGGCAAGGGCGCCGCAGACCAAGACGGGGCGGATACGAATCATACGCAGATTCCTTCCAAGTTTGACGGTGGTTTCAGACTAAGGGACAGTGTAGTTTCTTAGGTGATAAGTCCAGGCTTTGCAATGGAAAAGCTTTTTCGGAAGGGAGGCGCGTGGACCCGTGTCACGTCAAGGCTGGCGCGTTGATCGGGCCCTGAAGGCAGGTTTTATTAACGTTTTGACCTGTCAGCGTCGGCAGCCTGGACAAAGGCGCCGCAGGCTGTGGCCCAGAAAGCGGAGCCACCGGGCCTGGCGGGGCGGGGCGATTCCAATTCGACTGGCCATCCGTTGATAGGCCTTCATTTGGGGCGCATGCTCGATCAAGAAACTCCAGGCGTCGAGACCGGATAAAAGTTCACCACCGCGAAGAATTTGAAGTTCGTTCGGCCTCGCTTCCGTTGAAAATTTGGAAATCTGTGATTCCTGCCAGGCCTCGACCCGCCAGCCGCTCGGAGGATTGTTCTGCAGAAGAGAAGCCAGTGCGCGGCACACCACGCAGTAATTATCGAAGAGCACAATCACATCCATCCCGAGTCTCCCAAAAAAGTAAAAGCGAACAAGCCAGCGCTGGCTTATCCGCTTCGGCCTCCTTGGAAGGATACCACAGATCCTCGTGATCAGTCGGCAAGGGCCCGGCCGACGTTCAGACGTCCACCGCTCATCACCCTTGTTTTCAAGGCTGAAATCGGATCCACGGTTTCCATGAGCCGGGCTTTGATTTCTTTCGCGGTCCAGTTCGGATGAGCCGCTTTCAGAAGAGCAGCCGCGCCCGCGACCACAGGAGCCGCCATGGATGTGCCGCTTAATTTTTGCGTGCGGGTGCCGAGCCAGGTGGAAAGCACGTTGCTGCCTGGAGCTGCGATATCCACGGTGCTTACACCGTAGCTTGAGTAAATGGCCAGAGCATCGGTCGAACCTGTAGCGGCAACCGACAGGATATTATCAAGATCATAACTCGCGGGCAGGGTTGCTTTCTTATCGTTGTTCGAGCCGTCGTTGCCGGCAGCAGCCACGAAGAGAAACCCTTGTTCGCCAGACTGAGCGATGAGTTCCTTCAAAGCATCCGGCTCATTCGGATCATAGGTATTATCCACCTGCCCACCCCAGCTGTTGCTGGTGATAGGAATGCCCATTTTATTAGCATATTCAATGGCCTTCAGGGCACCTTCGGTGTCCCCTTCGCCGGTCTTGCCGTCGATGAATTTCAGACCGACAATACTGACATCCCAGTTAACACCCACGACGTTCATGCCGTTATTGCCCTTGGCCCCGATCAGACCCGCGCAGTGGGTGCCATGACCGTGATCGTCCATGGGATCGTTGGTGTTCTTGACAAAGTTCCAACCGCGGAAGTCATCAACATAACCGTTGCCATCATCGTCGACACCATTGCTGCGCTTGTCCTTGCCCTTGGCGTCGAGTCCGCTTTCACCCGGGTTGGTCCAGTAGTTGGGAGCCAGATCCGGATGCGTATAGTTCACGCCGGTGTCGATCACAGCGACGACCACTTCCTTGTCACCGGTGTTCACTTCCCACGCCTGCGTGCTGGCTATGTTCTTATGATGATACTGCGACCCATAGCTGGGGTCGTTGGGCGTTTTTGAAATTTTGAAGATGCGGTTGGCCTGAACGTAAGCCACATCAGGGTTCTGACGCAAAGCTTCCAGAGCATCGGCTTCCATGCCCTTATCTGTTTCGACGACGAAGGCATTCAAAGTCGAAAAACTGTGAACGGGAGTAACCCCGGCGGCACGAAAGAGTGAGCGTGCGGCTGCGGCATCATCTTTCAAACGGACAATGTAACGATTCGGACGGTGAGGCTTCTCAAAATCAATCATACGAGCTTCGGCCAGGCTCACGCCTGAAACGCCTACACCTAAAAGAGTAGTCCATGCCGCCAGCATACCTCTCATAATCGGCTCCTTTTGCGAATTTGTATAAAAGCATCAGGGCGTCATCCTACTAAGGTCGGCCAGCTGGTCAATTCAATGATTTGGAACGAAAGCGCGTTAAGAATTCTTCGTAAGCTGGTGGACAACGTGGGAATCGCTTATAATTTTTTTTGTAGATCGCCAAGAGGACGAAGAATGGTTGATTTGTTAAGCCGTAAGGTTCTCTCGCTGTGTGCTCAGCAAAACCGTGAACTGGTGCGCAAAGCATTGGCCATGGCGAACTATAAAGTGAGCTTTATCAGCTCGCTGAGCGAAGTCACATCCGCCATCGCTGAATTCAAGCCGAGCGTTATGGTTCACGACTGGGCGGCCGTCGACGAAACCCAGACCCGTAAATTCCACCTCAATTTTGCCCGGACCAGCACCGCCACAGAGCTCGTGCGCGTTCTGATCGTGCCGGACGTCACGCCCAATCTTTTGGCCTTTGCCAACGATGCCCTCATCGAGCGCGTTTACAGCTACGGCTCGGCGAGCCTGAATCTGGGGGCGGAGCTGGATATGGTGACCTCGGTCCAGGATAAGAGTGAAATAGCCCAGCTCGTTCGCGAGACGCGGGCGGAAGGCTTCAAGTACGATCAGCAGAAACTGGATAGTAAGGTCGAGGAGCTTTATCAGAAGTTCCCCCACGATAACAAGGTGAAACTTGAATTCGGCAACCTGAACTTCCGGCAGAATAAATATGCCGAGGCCTTGGTCCTGGCTTCGGACCTCGTGGCGCGTGAGCCGCAGAACCTGCGAGCCATGAATCTGATGGCCCGGGCCATGATGAAACAGGGGCAGTGGGATAAAGCCTTGGAAACCCTGGAGCAGGCTCAGATCCTGAGTCCCTCCAATCCCGAGCGCCTCGTTATGATCGGCGATGCGTGCTATGGCAAGGGCGATCTGAACAAGGCCCTGCAGTGCTACGAAGAAGCCGCGGATCTTGATCCCGACATGGTTCCCGCTGCGCATCGGCAGATGGGGCAAATCAAATTGGAAATGGGGCAGGTCGAGGAAGCTCTCAATCTTTTCAAAAACAGCGTGTCCGAAGACGAGTCAGCTGGATTCTTCAATAATGCAGCGGTCGCCGCTGTTCGAGACGGCAAGCCGGAGCAGGCTCTGAAACTCTATGAAACAGCCATGCGGGCTCTCAAAACCAATCGCCTGAAGCCGCTGATTCATTTCAACATCGCCTTGTCCCATCGCCGTCTTGGTGACAACGAAGGTGCCGTCAAGCATCTGAAAAAAGCGCTGCAGATTGATCCCAATTATGAGAAAGCGAAGGTGCAGCTTGAGCAGCTGCTGCGACAGCCGCTGAAGAAATCATCTTGAAACAAAAAAAAGGGCCGAAAGGCCCTTTTGTTATATCGAGGGGCAGCTCAGGGGCAGACTTCCCTGAAGCTGATGTTTTTGGCGACGCGACCGGAATCTATGGATACGGTCCCGACTTTTGCGCCACAGGCTGTGACGAGTTCGAGCTTATTGATGACCTTGCCGGCGTCGATGTCCACGCAGTAAAGGGCGTTCTTGTTCATCATGGACAGACTGACTTTGGCGATTCGCGTCGCGGACTCGATCTTCACAAAGACAATTTCAGGATTGCTGCCGGCCAGCTGAAGATTGGTCTTTCTCAGCTTCTGCACATCAAGGGTAAACGTCCGAATATCAATCATGGCATCACTGGCCCAGGGCAGCCGTTCCCATTGGGGATAGCAGGCCGCGAGTTGCGCTTTAATCTCGGGCGGCAGGCTGGGCTTGGGCTTGCTGGGTACATCAGGATTTTTCACGGGCGCGGGACTTTTGGGCGTTTCCGTGACCTTGGGGGTATCTGTCGACGCAGGCTCATCTTTCGGAGCGGAGGTTGTCGACGGCAGAACGCTCGTATAGGTTTCCACTACTTCCTGGCTGATGATCGCCAGTTCATCACTGCGAATCGAAGCCGTAACGAAGGCCCCCTCTTCGGATGGCACCTGATAAACCTCGGCGTCGGATTCATCGTCCGCGGGAAGGCCGCTGGAGCGTTTGGATTCCATCACATGGTTATTGGAACAGGCGACGAGACCAAAGACCAAAGCGATTACGAATGACGTTTTCATGATTCCCCCAGTATTCTGTTGTTACCCAGCTTTATCCTGACTGTTGCAAAATCGAGGCCGCTGAACGTCACAAAAAAGTGATGCAAATTCAAAAATATGTGACGATCGCTGTGACCGTCCCGTCAGGAAAGTAGGGGGCGTGCTGGCCCTTTTTTTCGTGCGGAGGATGAATCTGGCGGCAAGTTCAGGAGGTTCCGGGCGTCACATTCAGACTTTGACAGTGATCCAACTTTAAACAGGGGCATCGAGGTCTTCAAAGATCTGTATCACGAGCTGCTCCAGGCGAGCTTTGCTGATCGGTTTTATGATCCAGGCCACGATATTCAGATCCTTGGCCTCGGACCCTCGGCTTTCAAATTCTGTCGTGATCATGACCACAGGACAGCTTAGAGCCCGGCCCTTGTCGCGTAAGCTGCGGAGGATATCAATGCCCGTCATGCCAGGCATTTGGTAATCCATGAGCACAAGGTCATAAGGCTGGGGCTGATTCTGCAAAAGCGCAAAGCCTCGGTTGCCGTCCTCGGCTTCCGTTACGTCAAGATCCTTGATGCCGCGCAGGGCATCCAGGATTCCCTTTCTTACCGATTCCGCGTCTTCAACGACCAATACTCGTCGCATTCACTTCCCTCCCTGCTGCATCGTACGCAATATATTTTCAAAGAAAGGCGATCCATGCGCAAGCTCTGAGGCCATTTCCAGATACTGCAGAGCCGCCTCCTGATTGGTGTGGAGCGCATGCGTCCGGGCCAAAAGAAGATAGGACTCGAATTGATAGAGCCGCGGCATCTTATGGATAAAGCCTGAAAGCTCCTGGCATTTGGCGATCGAATCAGCCTTTTTTTCCTGCAGGCTGAGCAGCAGGGCTTCATAGGCAAGGCAGCGAGCATAACCCAAACGATAGCCGATGGATTCCATCAGTGTTCGCGCCCTCGCGAGCTGACCTGCGCTTTGCTGCGGGTCTACATCAAGCCCCTCAAGACAGATCGCAAGGCCCAGGTTGGCCTGTATGAAGAGTGTCAGGTCATCGCTGCTGTGCGGAAAACTCTGAAGACCTCGGTTCCAGGTTTCATGGGCCTCCTTGCGACGGGACTGCAGCATGTAGCATAAACCCGAGAGCAGGTAGGCGAGGGACACGACCCACTCAGACTGTCCCTGCACGACGACCCGCTTCAGCAGGCGATGGCCGTCGTCGAGGCGATTTTTCCAAAGGAGACCAAGGGCTTCACAGAGATTGGCCTTGGCTATGACTTCAAAAAGCTCATAGTTTTTATGCGCGGGATCCAAAGGTCGGGACCAGCCTTCAACTCCCGATCCATTCATTTCCATGAGGGCCTGCATAGCCTCACACAGGGAACGATTCACATGCCCATGCTCCAAAACGTCGGGATGTACCGAAGTTTTATAGAGCAGCGCCACCTCGCGCCAAAGTCCCGAGTAAAGGCCAAGCCGAAGAAAGTCATCGCCGCGGATGCGCTCGGCCGGATTCAAGGGCTGCGACGGAGGCATGACCTCGGCGGGAATTTCCGGTGATAGCCAGGACAGTTCGCAGCCGAGCAGGGTGCTGAGCCTACGGACTTTGCTTTCCTCGATATAGTCGACCTTGCCCGCCAGCCAGCGGCTGAAGGTCTCGCGCGACACGCCAATATCCACGGCAAGGTCCATTTTTTTCAAACGGGCCTTGGCCACGGCGGACTTGAGATTTGAAACATTCAGCTTAACCCGGTTGGTCATGCACGACCGATCCTTTCCGTCCGCTCGTCACAGAAGCGTCACAAACTTATCGACCGCAGTCTCCCTTTTCCTAAGGGTTCGGCGATTTTATTTGCTCTTTTAGGGATTTGAGCCCATCCGGGTTGGAGTATTCGTGCGGCCGTGTCCTTGGGTAAGGATTGAGTTTTTCAGGAAAACTTGTGGCGCGTCCAAGTCCTGCATGTGACGCGCGTGTGACGTTGGCTATTTTTAATACAAGCCTTTAATTCCCCGTAATGTCAGCCCCTATCGCGACGCTTCAAATTCAGGCTCACATCGGGCGATAAGTCTTCCATACATTCACGGCAAAGTGCGTACCATGCGACAGGATTAGGGGGTAAGTCTTATGGCTCAAATATCTTGGCAGCCGGCGGGACAACGGTTTCTTTCCCGAATCAAGTTTGGACTGATGGAAGGAATTGCAGGTCCCATCGAAGCGGCATCGGAAAACGCAGGGGAAAGGGGCATCAGCCTCGTATCGGTGCTCATGGGCCTCGGCCTTGCGAGCATCCTGGCCATGGGAGTTTCCAAAACCATGGTCCTGGGTTTGAAAGGTCAGAAGAAGGTGGAGATTTATGCCGACCTCAGCAACACCCAGCAGCTGATCGCCAAATACATCGACTGCGACTACACTCTGGAGAAGGCCCGGATCGCGGCCGGCGTCACCAGCAATCAGCAGCTTTGCAACGCTAACGGGAGTTCGGAAAGCTCGCTGCTCCGCTCGTATCCTCTGCAGATTTATGTCAGGACGCAGGACGGATCCCGCCGTCCCTTGACCGAGGATTTGAATGCCCAATTCGATCGCAGCGGTAAAATCGGCAATTGGAGGCTCCGCGCTGCCTGTGACTGGACCAACCAATCCCTGGTCATACGAGCGGCTCAGAAGATCGATGGCAAGACCTTTGCGAAAGATCCACTGACTCAGGCACCTTTGGATTGGAGCAATGACAAGCTTCTCCTTTTTGGAGGCGCTCCTGGTCAAAGCCGCATCTGCTTGATGGGAACGCCGCCGTCCTCGACGGGCGCGATCGTCGGCACCAAGGTTGCTTTCCTCGATAGCCGCAAGGATCTGACGATTGATATCCCGGCCGAAGCCCAGTACACGGAAATCATCAGCGAGGGCCAGTTCCAGGGAACAGGCGATGTGGGCGCGGATGTGTCGGCGACCCGGACTCTCGTCAACATCAAAAACAAAACCTCATCCGGGATTCAGATGGTCAAGATCGGATCCAACGCAGGCAAAAGCCGCTCGGTTTTTTGGAATGACGCGAAGTTCGGGCGTGTTCCCGAATTTGAAGGTTTCGCCAATGAGTCGATGAGTGAAAATTTCCGCGACCAGAAAATGCCCAACCCTTTGATTGCAGACGGCGGCTCCAATCCCGACGGCAGCCATCGCATCGTTTATAGCGAGCGCGTGGCCGATCCCGGTAAAAACGGGCAGAGATGGTGGGGCAGCGCCGTCGTGATCAAGCATTTTTCCAAGTGATGCACGTTTGCGATTTTCGTAAATTTTCTTCGGCTTTTTGCCGATCAGGAGGTCAGTGTAAAAGGGACTGCGGCCGCATTTCATCAAGGGGTTCAGCTTCGTGGAAAATTACCTAAGGGAAAGATTTTCCATGATCGCGCTGCTCATCATGCTCCTGGGGACAGCGGGTTGTCGACTGGCACCCGCGGCCGACACGAAAGCCCTTCCCGTCGATCAGTGGCTTCAGGCGAACGGCGGTACCGTCCTGCTCACAGGGCCCTGGGATTTTTATTGGAATGCGCTGCTCAGCCCCACGGATAGTCTGCCCGAGGACGTTTCGCAGCTGGCTATGGGGCGGATTTGGAATGGCTTCGTGCAGAGCACCGGACGGGTCACTCCCTCACAGGGCAGCGCCACCTATCGTTATGTCCTGCGCGATCTTCCTCCGCACGCCGATGGCTACAGCCTTACATTCCGCTATGCTTTGACATCCTATCGCGCCTATATCTTCCCCGAAGGCAGACCCGAGGAAGCGCGGGTCGTGACCTCAGGCATCGTGTCCCTGACCAAGGAAGGGGCTGTACCCTCTCGGAAGTGGAACTCTGTCGCGTTTGGTTCGGACAGGATTGAGAATTGGGTGGTCCTGGTCCAGGTCAGCAACCATCACCACGAGCTCGGCGGTTTTCGTGAAGCGCCTTTTTTGTCCTTAGGCAATAGCTATCAAAGAAACTTTGAGCTTCAGCAGATAGGCACGTTCATATGCTTGGGGGCGATGGCCTCGATCGCCTTCTATAGCCTCATGCTTCACTTAAGACGCAGGACGGATCAAGCGGCGCTTATGCTGGCCTGCGTGGCCAGCCTCGTGATTCTTCGCGTGATCTTTTATAACCCCATACTCTACCAATATTTCTCGGATACCAAGCCCTTCTTCAAGATCCAGCTGCAGATTGATTTCATATCAGCATCCCTTGCCGTCAGCTTTTACATCCTGTTCCTGAACTCAAGCCTTACGGCGAAACTCCATGAATGGGTGTATCGAACGCTCGTGCTTTTCAACGTGTTCTATGTTGGCTTCGTTCTTGCGGCTTCGATCGAAGCTGTCACCCTCTATCGCCCCATGCTCCTCGCGTCCCTTGTGGTGAATGTCGGTCTCGGCGCCTATCTCCTCTTCAAAAGTCTTTACCAGCGTGCTGATGGAGTTTCCTATATCTTCGCTGGAACCCTGGCGGCTTTCCTTGCGCTGGTTCACGATACACTGATTCCCCAAGGGATCGTGTCCTCCACTCATATCATCCAGTATGGTCTCACCATCTTTCTGATCATCCACAGTCAGCTGGTAGTAAGGCGTTCGGCTCAGTCCTTTGCCGAGGCTGAGTCTTTGGCCGCCGCTCTGAATATCAAGAATGCCGAGATCGAAGCCTTCAACGAGAATCTGCAGTCCATGGTGGATTTCAAAAGCCGCGAAGTGCGCACGATCCTCGACCATATTCCGCAGGGAGTGCTTTTGATCGGCAAAGACGCAAAGGTAACGGGCGATTATTCAGCGAATCTGATCGAGCTCATCGGAACCAGGGACATAGCCGGGCAGTCCGTGATGGATCTGATCTTTCAATATTCCGATCTCGATTCGGACAGGCGCGATCGGCTTCTCCATTCGCTTCGAGCCGCGATAGGAACGCGCCGCTTGAGTTTCGATGTGAACGTCGACAACCTGCCCAAAGCCTTCACCCTGCAGATCGGGGATCGAATCCAGCACATTAAAGCCACCTGGACGGTCCTCACCAGCCGCAGAGGCCAGGTCGAATTCATCCTTTTGACCCTTTTGGATGTGACCAGCGAACTGCGTGCAGCCCGGGAACACGAGACGAAGCTGCGTGAATTCGAAATCGTCCGGCAGCTGCTCATGATCGAGCCCATGGATGCGGTGCGCTTTTTTGAATCCTCGGGAGCCTTGCTGCAGAAAAGCCGGCGCCTGCTTATCCTGCTTGGAGAAACGCCTGATCAGGCGATCATCAAAGAGCTTTTCATGCATGCCCACACAGTAAAAGGTTCCGCGCGGACTTTGAATCTGATGGATCTGGCAAACGCCCTGCATCAAGCGGAAGATACCTATCAGGAGTTCATGCAGCAAAGCGGCAAGGTGGATAGAGGGCGTTTATGGAATGCCTTCCATGCGGTGTTGGAAAGTTTTGAGCAGCATGAGGCCATCAACTTCCATCAGCTGAATCGTTCGCGCCAAGGGAAATCCCAGGCATGGACCCCTCCCCAGAGTTCGTTGTCCAGCCTGCTCGATCGTTTCCAGCAGCATGCCCTGCATTTGGCTCAGGACCTTGGCAGAGACCCTCCGAACTTCGTCTTTGAGGTGATCGAAGCGCCCCTTTCCGAAAGCCTGCTGGCCGTCCTTGATCAGTGCATGATTCATATCGTATCCAACGCGCTGGTGCATGGGATTGAAGCCAGCGAAGAACGCCAGCGAGCCGGCAAGGATCCGAGGGGCACCCTCCGTATCTCCTCGTTCCTGGATGGCCGCAACTTCGTCCTGCAGGTGTCGGACGACGGCCGCGGCCTCGCTTTGAAGGAGATATTCGCAGCCGGTTTGAAAGCCGGGGTCCTTCATGAGCAAAGCAGCGAGGACGAGATCCTGGAATCCCTTTTTAAGAGTGGCGTCTCAACGGCCGTTGAAGTTTCCCTTCATGCCGGGCGTGGGATCGGGCTTGATGCTGTCAGGGCTTATATCCTGCAGATAGGAGGGGCTGTCACGATTCGCCTGGATAAAGAACCAGGCTTTGATGATGGTCGCCGTCCGTTTACCTTGGAGCTTAGAATTCCGTTCGCCGTTCGGGATGCCGGCTGATCATCCGCTGGGTCGACTCAGAATCCTGTTGATCTTGGACAAACGGTTGTTTAACCTTGCGTTTTATCCATTACAACGGTCTGACTATCGACTGAAGGATGTCTCATGAAGAAGATTCTGTTTGGCCTCGCTTTGACTTTCCTGTCGCCCATGGTTTCCGCAGCTCCCTATGAAATCGACCGTTCCCACTCTGAGGTAGGTTTTGCGGTCAAGCACCTTGTGATCTCGACTGTCAAAGGCTCGTTCAAGGACTTTTCTGGTGAGATTGACTTCGATGCCAAAAATGTGGAAAAATCGAAATTCACGGCGAAAATAAAGGCCGGCAGCGTCTTTACCAATGATGAAAAGCGCGATGAGCATCTTCGCAACGAAGACTTCTTCTTCACCCAGAAGCACCCTGATATCCTCTTTAAAAGCACCAAGGTCGAAGGCAACAAGCCTGAGAGCTTCAAGGTTCATGGTGATCTTACGATGCGCGGCGTGACCAAGCCTGTGGTTTTGGACGTCACTTACAATGGTGAGGTCAAGGATCCCTGGGGCAATATGAAGGCGGGATTCACAGCCGTCACGAAAATCAATCGGAAGGATTTCGGCATTGTTTGGAATAAGGCCCTCGATGCCGGCGGCGTGACAGTGGGTGACGATGTCACGATTCAGCTCGAGATCGAAGCCAAGAAGCTTCCTGAAACCCGGAAGTCCTGAGACGGTCCCAGACCGCAGTAAAAAAAAAGGGCCGCCTGGCCCTTTTTTCATTCCTTGTCGACGGCTGCAGGGGGCGTCACGGCTTCTGAAGCAGCATCCGCGTCCTGAGCTTCCGCTTTGGATTCTGCGGGAGCGTCGCTCGAAATCTCAGCTTTGAATTCCTGCCACACGGTTTGATCACGCTGGGTCATGCAAGCCGACAGCGGGAAGAGCAGCATTGGGATCAGATACAAGGGGCGCATAGTCATCTCCTTTGGATGTCAGACACCCTTTATAATGCAAAGCCTGTTCCTTCATTAAATCCCATTATATCAATGACTTAAATTGAAGGATGAGGTTATATTCCCGACCCCTGCTCAGCTTTTGTACATCAGGCAGGGCGGCCCTGCGGCTGGGACTTGAGAAGCGGGATCATGAGGACCAGGGTCAGAAGTAAAAACGCGGGAGCCAAGAGAAAGGCCGTGCCGATTCCAAGAGTATCCGCGACCCGACCCACCGACACATGCATGAAGGCCAGCATCATCTGCATGCAGACATAAACATTCATCATCATCTGTTTCCATGTGCTCGGAAACTTGATGCTGATCCGCGCCATGGACAAAGGAAAGAAAGGGCCCACGATGCCCATCAGCGGCAAAGCCCAGCTATGCCCCTGCTGCCCGAGAATGCCAAACAGTGCCCCCAGCGTGAGGCAGCCGACCAGGACCAGGGTTTCATAACGTGGCCGCACCAGAAGAAAGCAAAGAAAACGCGTGAGCCCGATCATCAGAAAAAAGCCCATCTGATACTGAGCGGCATCCTCAGGCTTGAAATTCTGCTGACCGACCATCAGCGTGTTCATCCACATCGAAGCCAGAACTTCGCCGGCCACATAAAAGGAAAAGACCACGAGCATCAGGATCGCTGTGCTGTTCCATCGGGCTCCAGTGGTGGCCGTTTGCCTCGTCGGAGGCTCGATGACTTCGGGCGGCAGTATTCTGTAATAGCTGAAACCCAAAAGGAGCATGACCAGCGATGAACCCGTGAACAGCCACCACCAGGGTTTCTCGGCATGCGTCAGCGCACTGAAAAGAAGAGGTGCAATCAGTGAACCTGCTCCGTACATCACCTGCTGCATGGCCACATAACGTCCGCGAGACTCGGCAGGGCTGCCCCGAACCGTCAGAATACTGCTCAGG